>JAFUEG010000060.1 GCA_017464045.1 Lachnospiraceae bacterium | reverse complement strand
TTTACATTATATTTTATCTTAATAAATGTAATTATCTCATTTTCCAAAAACTAAAAGACATAATATATTTTTTGAATTTGCGCGTCAATACTTTATTCACGCACATAATTCGACAAATTATAAATCCGACACTATGCACTTTTTGCCTTACTGTCAAGTCGTATTTTATCTGCTATCAAAGCAATGAACTCAGAATTTGTAGGTTTTGTTTTGCCTGGTCCTATAGAATAACTGAAAAGTTCGTTAATTGTATCAGCTTTCCCTCTGCTACAGGCAACTTCAATCGCATGTCTTATTGCTCGTTCAACTCTGGATGGTGTAGTATCATACATTTTTGCAATTGTAGGATAAAGTTGTTTTGTAATTGAATTAAGCATATCTATATCATTTACTGACATTATTATTGAAGTTCTCAGGTACTGATAACCTTTTATGTGAGCCGGAACACCTATCTCATGAATTATTTCAGTCACCATAACCTCCAAACGATTACGTTCCTTATCCTCATTTTCTTCCTGGGTGATAATAGTAATATCCTTAGAGTCTGATTTTGATATGCTTATTATCTCTTTGTAAAGATCATATTCACTTACCTTTTCATTAACAACATATACAAAAATATTTTCAAATTTTCCTCTACATGCAGAATCTATAAACTTAATTTGATTAGAATTTGCTTTCAAAATAAATTTATAATTCTTATTACCCAGTCGATTTATCTCATCCATAACAGCTATTCCATCATAATTAGGAAGCAGTAAATCTATTATAACCACATCAGGAGAATTGTTTTTTATGGATGAAACGGCAGTTTTTCCATCATTAACCATCCCTACTATTTCAATTTCTTTTTTCCCCTCCAGTTTTTTTCTTATGTCATAAGCGCTTTTTGAATCATGCTTAACAATTAATACTCTTGTTTTCATAAAAACCTTCCTTTCAACATTTGTTATTATCTGTGATTATAATTCAATTTTTTTTAAGGACAAGACCTAAAAATACGCAATTTATGACGGCGTTTTACGACAGCATTTTTAGTCATTTTTTTCCAACATATACTCGATAAATATGCCGTAACCTTTTGTCGAATCATTTAGAAAAACGTGTGTTATGGCACCTACAAGTCGATTATTCTGTATAATAGGTGTCCCACTCATACCTTGGACAATTCCATCTGTCAGATTTATAAGACGTGGATCTGTTATTTCAAGTTCGATACTTTTATTTCCATATGTCCTGTCATAATTAAGTTTTGTTATATTCACTTCATAATACTCTGTTGTTCCTCTGATTTGAGAAATAATATAAGCAGGTCCTATATTTACCTCCTCTTTAGGTGCAATATTCATCCATTCTGTTCCAAGTTTTGAATAATCAGCATTTTGAGTTAAATATCCTGATATTCCATACTCTGTGTTGTCAGTAACCCTTCCTATAACATTTTCAGATGAATAGTCTATAATGCCTTCTAGTCTACCCGGATTGTTATCCTCAGGCTTAACAATATTTATCAGACTTGTGTTATATATTGCACCATCTGATATTTCAAAAATTATACCGGTATCATTATCATTTATACTATGTCCGAGTGCCCCAAATGAAGCCGCATCCACATAAGTTAAAGTACCTATACCTGAGATATCATCCTTAACCCATAAGCCAAGTTTATATCTCCCTTCTGTATTTTTAACAGGAACAATATCAAAACTCATATTTACGCCATTTCTAATAATTCCAACTCTAACCGGCCTCCCATCACTTTTGTCAATTGCCTCCACAAGACTTTTTTTGTCATCTATCTTTTCACCATTTATATCCACTACATAATCTCCGGTAAATAAAATATTCTTACAAGGTGAATATAGTTCTCCATCTATTCCGGTTACTACTCCTGTATCTACCACCATTACACCTTCCGTCTTGACATATATACCAATGGGAAGACCTGAAGGCATAACAGACATATTACTTATATCTATAGTGTTTCCCTTATAAACATTATCAGCATTAGCCATAGACACATCTGCAACATCTATACGTCCACTATCATAATTTTTATCAATGTAATAATTCTTAAAAGCAATATTTATTATTGATAGAACAAAAATCAGCAATAAAAAAAGTAAAGCTCTATAAGAATTTCTTTTTTCACCGTTCATAACCATTTTCTCCTCATAAAAAAATAAAAGTACATGGATTTCCCATGTACCTTTAGTATTTATTATATGAAAATTAATAATCAGTATAATTTTGTTCTGTCTGCCAATCCTTTCATTTCAGTTGCACTTTGTTTTATGGCATCACTTATTTCATCTCCTCCGATAATTCGTGCAAGTTCATCAATTTCTTCTGACTTTTTTAACTTCCTTATTTTAGTAATAGTTTTATTATTTTCCACTTCTTTTTCAATTACATAATGATAATCAGCCATAGCAGCTATCTGCGGAAGGTGTGTTATACATATAACCTGATGATTATGACTTATAAGTGACATTTTCTCAGCTACTTTTCCTGCAGTCTTTCCACTTATACCTACATCTATCTCATCAAATATAAGTGTCGGCGTATCATCCTCATTTGCAAGGCAGGACTTAACCGCAAGCATAACTCTTGAGAGCTCACCGCCTGACGCTATATCATACAGCGGTTTCATCGGTTCGCCTACATTAGTAGATATTATAAAATAAGCCTCGTCATTTCCGTTTTCGGAAAAAGCATTAAGCTTTACAAAGCTCATATCGAAAGAAACCGTCATAAAATTAAGTTCCTTTAACGATGCTTCTATCATGGAACAAAGCTTTTTTGCATACTTTTTTCTGACTGAGGTAAGCTCATCCGATTTATCCGAAAGCCTTGCTTCTATATCCTTTAAAGCATTCTCTAACTCAAAAAGTCTTTCATCATAGCGATTGAGTTCATCATACTCTCTTCGCAGCTCCTCAAGACTGATAAAAATATCTTTGATATCCAAGCCATATTTTGCCTTTAAAGAATTAATGAGATTAAGTCTTTCTTCAACCTGCTTAAATTCACCCTCATCAAATTCCATGCTCTTCATATATTCCGAAAAGTCTCTGTTAAAATCATTTAAAAGACCGTCTATATCAGAAAGCGTATTATATGTATCCTTTAAGTCACCATCAAGCTCTGTAAGTCTCTTCATAGTTGCAAGAGCATGAGCTATTTCATTTGATGCGGATTTGGTATCATCATAACCGGTTATACGATATATCTCATCGGCCCCGCTAAGTATATCTTTTGAGTTAACAGCTTTTTTATAATATGTCTCAAGCTCATAATCCTCACCCTCTTTAATTGAGGCAGATTCTATTTCATTGATTCTATATGCTGTAAAATCTTTTTTCTTTAATCGTTCATCAGCTGATATATTCATATCGGCAAGCTTTCTTTTAATTTCCGTATATTCCTTATATAATAAAGAAACTTCATTTTTACAGGAAACAATCTTATCCCCGCCAAATTTATCAAGGATTTCAAGATGCTTATTTTTCTTGAGAAGAGTCTGCTGCTCGTGCTGTGCATGCAAATCGATTAAAAGTCCTGCAGTATCCTTTAACTTAGCCTGTGTTACGGAAATATCATTTATACGGTTTATGGTTCTGCCGGATTTATTTACTCTTCTTGATATAAGGAGTTGATTATCACAATCAGGATATATCTCCATAGCTAACAGCTTATCTTTTATCTCCTCTTTATCAACATCAAAAATAAGCTCTACCAGTCCATCCTCTTCTGTATTTCTCAAAAGTTCCTTATTGAACCTATCTCCAAGACATATTCCAAGTGACCCTATTATGATGGATTTTCCCGCACCGGTTTCACCTGTAAGTATATTAAGTCCGTCCTCAAAACCTATATCAATATCATCAATTAACGCAATATTTTTAATGTGCAAATTTAATAACATCGTTTATTTCTCCAATTACCTTTTCGGCCATATTTTTGTCTCTTATGGCAATAAACAAGGTATCATCACCTGCTATACAGCCCATAATCTCACTTATATTAAGCCTGTCTACAGATGCTCCGACAGCCATAGCCATACCGGCAACAGTTTTAATGACAATTATATTTTCAGAGTACTCCATAGATATCAGACTGTTTTTTAAAACCTGTGTATATGATGCATCATCATTTACATCCACGTCCTTTGAATTACTCTTTAAAGTATATTTTTTTCTGCCGCCATCGTAACTTGTCTTTTTTAAATTAAGCTCCTTTATATCTCTTGATATAGTAGCCTGTGTTGTATTGAAACCTTCTTTGTTAAGAAGTATAAGCAGCTCCTCCTGTGTTTCTACATTATGTGTAGAAATAATACTTTTTATAACCTCCTGACGATTTCGCTTCATAGGATTAACCTCCGATTTTATCCCTTAAAACACGGTAAAAATTCATATCATAAAGTTTAACTAATTCAATTTCTTTTTTAGCTTTTTTTACAATAATAGTATCTCCGGCTGAAAGTTCTTCATTATTGCTTCCGTCAAAAGAAACAATTGCCTCAGTTTCCTGTGTTTTCCTTTTTTTTACTATCTCAATTCTTATAACATCCTCACTGTCAAAAACTACACTTTTCGATGTTAGTGAATGCGGTGAAATAGGTGTAACAACTATAGCCTTGGATTTCGGACTTACTATAGGTCCACCGGCCGAAAGATTATAACCGGTTGAACCTGTAGGTGTTGATACAATCACACCATCCGCCTCATATGTATCTAAAAGTTCATCATTTACATAAATATTAAGACCTATTATACGTGAGAATCCTGCTCTTGTTATAACTACATCATTTAAAGATTTATATTTTTTTCCTTTAAGTGTGCCTTCAATCATCATACGCTTTTCAACACTATAATCCATAGTCATAAGTCTGTCTAAAGCATCATAAAGGTTTGAAACTTCGACCTCTGTTAAAAAGCCTATAGTTCCAAGATTGATTCCAAGCAATGGAATATCATGCTCTCCAAGTCCTGCTGCCGCACGAAGCATAGTTCCATCACCGCCGATTACGATAACAGCCTTTGCATCAACTATATACTCTTCCTTTATCACAATGCCGTCATAATCATTTATCACATCACTTACAATATTTGCAAAAAAGCCTTTACTTTCTATATATTCAACTATTTTTTTACTTAAAGCCAAATCAATATCCTTATCATTATTGGCAAGTACAAGATATTTATTCATACTTAACTTTCCTTTTTATCTAACGTCTCATGTGACAAATTAACAACCTTTTCTATATCAATTTCTTCACTCTTTAAAACATTATTTTTAATTTTTTCCTTATATGCACTGTCCTTTGTAAGATAAAGCAGATATTCGATATTTCCTTCAGGTCCTTTAACCGGCGAAAAATCAAGCATAAGCGGGTGAAGGTCAATAGACTCGGAATAATTAATCACCATATCTATAACCTCATAGTGAACCTTTTTATCTCTTACTACTCCTTTTTTTCCTACCTTTTCACGTCCAGCCTCAAACTGTGGCTTTATAAGACAGACTATACATCCATCTTCCTTTAACAGCTCTTTTACCGGAAGCAGAACCTTTGTAAGCGAAATAAACGAAACATCTATGGATGCAAAATCAAGCTCGTCTCCTATATCATTCGGCTTGACATATCTTATATTAGTTTTCTCCATACAGACCACACGGTCATCATTTCTAAGCTTCCAATCAAGTTGACCGTGTCCCACATCTACGGAATAAACCTTAGCGGCACCATTTTGAAGCATACAATCAGTAAATCCTCCTGTTGATGAACCGACATCCATACATACCTTACCATCAAGCTCTAAATCAAAGTTTTCCATTGCCTTTTCAAGCTTAAGTCCGCCACGGCTTACATACTTTAATGTACTTCCCTTAACTTCAATAACCACATTTTCAGGAAATGTAGTCCCCGCCTTATCCTCTTTTTCACCATCAACATAAACTATGCCTGACATAATGATTGCCTTAGCCTTTTCGCGTGATACGGCCAAACCTCTTTGAACAAGCAAAATATCAAGTCTTTTCTTCTTTATTTTATCCTGCATATCTGTTTCCTTAGTATTAAATAATATCTCTGTTGTAAATTGTAACTTTCATCTATTGTAACAACTTTTTGTAATCCTTTCATATACCTTATCTGCACTTATACCAAGCATATCTCTTAGTTCTGATACCTTACCATGTGGCACAATCTCCTGATTAATCGAAGCATCTATATGGACTATTTCTTTTTCTTTATCCAATCCGTTGTCGATTATAGCTGCTGCAACGAGTTCACCATAGCCGCCCTTGCTTATATTTTCTTCCATGGTAACTATGGTACTATGCTTATCACAAACATTTTTAAGCATATCCATATCAACACAGGAAACAAATCTTACATTGATAAGTGTCGGATTCTTGCCGGAAGAACAAAGCATATCATAAAGCTTAGAAGCCTCCTCAAACATATTGCCGCAAGAAAGAATTGCTATATCGCTTCCCTCGAAAATAACCTCACTTTTTCCAGCCTCAAGCCTTGCATTAAACTCTGCAAACCCCTTATATGCAGTACCTCTGGCATATTTTATTGCTATTGGTCCATTATAATAATACGCATAATCAAGCATTGACTCAAATTCATACCTGTTTTTAGGTGCCATAACAAGCATACCCGGCATATGCGAAAGATATGATATATCATATATGCCCTGATGAGTTTCCCCGTCCTGACCTACCAGACCTGAACGGTCTATAGCAAATACCACATGAAGTTTCTGCATACATACGTCATGGAGAATCTGATCATATGCCCTTTGTAAAAAAGATGAGTAAACCGCTACAAACGGCACAAGTCCCGCCTTCGCCATACCTGCTGCAAAGGTCACCGCATGTTGTTCAGCTATACCAACATCAAAGCATCTTTTAGGATATTTTTCAGCAAATTTAAATACCCCCGTTCCAATCGACATAGCCGCAGTTACAGCTACTACATCCTCATGTGTATCACCAAGTGATACAAGCTTATGCTTAAATATATCCGTATAAGTCTTATGACTTTTCTTTTCTATTAAATGGCCTGTTTCCTTGTCAAAAGCCGAAATACCATGAAAATAATCCGGATGCCTTTCCGCAAACCTGTATCCCTTTCCTTTTTGGGTTTTTACATGAATAATTATAGGCTTATTTAACTTAAACGCCTTCTTAAATACCGAAACCATATTATCTATATCATGTCCATCAACCGGACCAACATACGTAACTCCCAGTTCATCAAAAACCGATCCCGGAACAAAAAACTGCTTTATATTGTCCTTGGAACGCTTAAGAATCCTTGCCACCTTTGTACCTGTTCTTGTTGCAAGTAGGCTCTGCTCAACACCTGATTTAAAATCATTATATGCATTACCAAGTCTTATACTGTTTAAGTACTTAGACATCCCGCCTACATTTTTATCTATGGACATTTCATTGTCGTTTAAAATAATAACACATCCGGTCTTTATCTGTGATAAACTGTTTATAGCCTCAAAAGCCATACCGCCTGTCATCGAGCCGTCACCTATTACGGCTGCCACCTTATAGCTTTCCTTTTTTAAATCTCTTGCAACAGCATATCCTAAAGCAGCCGAAATACTTGTTGAACTGTGCCCGGTATCAAAAGCATCCGCATCACTTTCACAAGCCTTTGGAAAACCGCTTATGCCTCCATACTCCCTAAGATGTTCAAACTCCTCTTTTCTTCCGGTTAAAACTTTGTGTGTATATGCCTGATGTCCTACATCAAATATAAGCTTATCAGAAGGAAAATCCATACAAAGATGCAGTGCCATGGTAAGCTCCACCGCACCTAAATTAGAAGCCAGATGACCACCTTTTTCACTTACCTTATCAATCAGAAATTCTCTGATTTCTGCTGCAAGTTCATTCAAATCATCCTTATTGATTTTTTTTATATCATTAGACCCATTAATGTCATCTAAAAGTTTCATCTATCTGTCCCTGTCTATCAGAAGGCTAATAAGTTCACAAAGCTCATCTCTTGCAGAATCATTACTAACCTCCATACCCCTCAAAATCTCATTTGCCTTGTCAGACAATTCCTTTACATATCTTTTTGCTTTCTCCATACCATGTATGGTTACATATGTGTACTTATCATTTTTTTCATCACTGTGAATCGGCTTGCCGATTATCTCCTCATCACCCTTTACATCAAGTATGTCATCCTGCACCTGAAAAGCTATACCAACAGCACGTGCAGCATTTTCCAGCATTTTAACCGCAGTATCATCTGCACCTGCAAGATAAGCACCAACCATCATGGAACATTCTATAAGTGCTGCAGTTTTATTTAGATAAATATAATCAAGCTGGGCATCCGTAAGCCTTTTACCTGTCATAACTACATCAAGAGCCTGACCGCCAAGCATACCATAAACTCCAGATTTTGATGCTAAAACAGAGAATGCTTTTTCAATTCCTTTATCTCCCGGTTTTTTTGTAAACACCTTTGCAGCAGTTTCATAGGCAAAATTAAGCAGCCCATCTCCTGCAAGTATGGCCACATCCTCGCCAAATTTGATGTGAACGGTAGGCTTTCCTCTTCTTAACTCATCATTATCAAGTGCCGGAAGGTCGTCATGAATAAGCGAAGAAGTATGAATCATCTCTATCGCAGCCATATACGGTCCGATAATCTCCTCATTATATTCTTCACTTTCAATTAAAAACATATCATAACAAAGCTTCATCATCATAGGACGAAGTCTCTTCCCTCCTGCTGAAAAAGCATAATTCATGGCAGAAAGTATATCCTGCTGAAATCCTTTCGCAGTTGGCATGAATTTGTTAATTATTTTTTCTATATCTGATGCATTATTCTTCATTTAAAACCTGTATCTCCTTTTCAACTCCCTCAAGGTTTTCTTTACAGGCGTTGACAAGCTTAACACCTTCCGCATAAAGAGAAAGTGATTCAGTAAGGCTTGTATCCGGATTTTCAAGCAGCTTATTAATCTCTTCAAGTCTGCTGAAAGCATCTTCTATGACAAACTTGTCCTCTCCACTTTTTATCTTTTCATCTTTTTCCTTAATCTTACTCATCAAAACCACCTTCTACACTCTTTACAACCGTACTTATACGTCCATTACTAATTGTTATATTGAGCTCATCATCTTCTTTTATATCCATTATATCACAGACCGGAACTCCATCCTTTTCAACATATCCAAAACCTCCTACAAGTTTTGCAGTTGGTGAAAGTCCATTGATCCTTATACTAAGCAGTTCATATTTATGTCGATAATTATTATATCTATTATTCATAGAATTTTTCAGCTTGTCATAAAGTTCTGCCAGATACTGACTCTGATTTTCAAGCATGGTTTTGGGGTTGAGTCCCATAAGCCTTGTTTCGTATTTATCAAGCATAAGCTTATTTACGGACAACTTGGATTTCATATGATTATCAAGCGAGTTTTTATAAGACCTTACCTGATTTACGGTCGTCATTATGTCAGGTATAGCAAGCTCACAGGCAGCCGAAGGAGTTGGTGCTCTTAGGTCAGCTGCATAATCAGCAAGCGTTATATCTATCTCGTGACCTGTTCCGGATATAATAGGTGTTTGTGCCTCATAAATAGCTCTTACAACCTTTTCCTCATTAAATGCCCACAAGTCCTCTATGGAGCCGCCACCACGTCCTATGATAATCGTGTCAACACCCATAACATCAAGCCTTTTTATACCCTTAACTATGGTATCAGCAGCCCCCTCACCTTGTACCTTGGCAGGATACAAATATAGCTCAACATAAGGATTTCTCCTTCTTGCTATATTAATTATATCCTGTATGGCTGCTCCTGTTCTGGCAGTTACTATACCAACTTTTTTAGGAAATTTAGGAATAGGTTTTTTCAAATCCGGATCAAAAAGGCCTTCATCATTAAGCATATATTTGAGACGTTCGAACTCAGCATGCAAATCTCCTATACCATCCAACTTTATGATTGATGCATAAAGCTGAATTTTGCCATCCCTTTCATATACACCTATACTTCCCGTCACAAGTACTTTCTGTCCGTCCTGCATCTTAAAATCAAGACCTTTTGATACATTTCCCTTAAACATAACTGCAGGTATGGTTCCCATTTCTTCCTATAATGAAAAATAAATGTGCCCCAGGCTATGATACTTACAATTAGAAACCTCACCCTTAATTGTAAGGTTTCTGAGCACATAATCCTGGGTTATGATATTTTTTATATAATTATTAATCTGTCCAACACTATATATCTTCATAATTAATCATTAAGCTTGGTAAGTACGCCATTGACAAAGCTTCCTGCATCTTGACCACAATAAATCCCCGCAAGCTCAACCGCCTCACTTACCGCAACATTTAAAGGTATATCTTCATCATACTTTATCTCATAAACAGCAAGACGAAGTATAGCAAGCTCAGCCTTTCCTATGCGTCCGATATTCCAACCGGTGCATATTTCACTTATAATCGCATCAATATCACCGATAAGATTAATAATTTTTTCAGTCTTACCGGTGATATAATCCTTATCTTTTTCGGATAAATTCTCTATTTCATCAAGCGAAAAATCAATCTGTTCATCCATCTCATAAATGTCATTAAACTCAACCTTAAATAAGATTTTAAATATATTTTCCCTGAGATTTCTTCTAGTCATA
>JAFUEG010000059.1 GCA_017464045.1 Lachnospiraceae bacterium | reverse complement strand
ATTATACTTATGATGTACTATGAGTGTGCATTGATGGAGATAGAAACAAAATTAAAGGTTTTAAATTCTGAATTTGCCCTTCAGCATAACAGAAATCCTTTCGAGTCCATCAAATGCAGAATCAAAAAGCCTATAAGTATAATTGAAAAGATGAAAAAGAAGAACCTGGATATTACGATTGAAAATATTGAAAACAATCTGACTGATATCGCAGGTATAAGGGTTATTTGTTCATTCCCTGAGGATATATATACTGTTTCGGAGCTTTTATCAAAGCAGGATGATATCAATGTCGTTCAGGTTAAGGATTATATAAGAAATCCTAAGCCAAACGGTTACAGAAGTCTTCATCTTATAGTTGAGGTTCCTATATTTTTGTCAAATCAGAAAAAATATATGAAGGTTGAGGTTCAGTTTAGAACAATTGCCATGGATTTTTGGGCGAGTCTTGACCATAAGCTAAAATATAAAAAGGACAATTTAAAGCATCCCGAAATTATAGCACAGGAGCTAAAAAAATGTGCCGATATGGTTACAGCTATGGATTATAAGATGCAGGAAATACGTAATATGCTAGATTAAATATAATTGTATATTATTATATGTCTGATTGGATTATTACCATAATGTTATATATAACGAACTTTTTACATGAGTTTATTTAATAAGCTGGCTTTTTGGAGAATGAGATGTCGCGTGAAATCTGGAAACCGGGCAATATGCTTTATCCGGTTCCGGCTGTTATGGTCACAGTCGGTGATAAGGATGTAAATAATATCATAACGATTGCATGGGCAGGGACTGTTAATTCGGATCCTGCGATGGTTTCCATATCAGTAAGAAAATCAAGATATTCTCATGAACTCCTTATGAAATATAAGGAATTTGTAATTAATCTGGTTACAAAAAGACTGACACGTGCCATGGATTATTGCGGTGTAAAATCGGGAAGAGACATAGATAAATTTAAAGTAATGAAGCTTACCAGAGGTAATGCAAATAAGGTTAAAGTACCGATAATAGAAGAAAGTCCTGTCAATATAGAATGTGTTGTTAAGCAGGTGATTTCACTTGGATCGCATGATATGTTTCTTGCTGAGGTCGTCTCGGTTGATGTTGATGATAAATATATGGATGAAAAAGGCAGTCTAAATCTTGAAAAGGCTAATTTGATTACATATTCTCATGGTAAGTATTATACACTTGGTGAAAACATAGGTAAGTTTGGCTATAGTGTGAGAAAAAAAGTTGAGAAAAAACATAAAAAATAGTTATAAGATAATTTATTTGTTAAATAGAAAGATATTTTAAAACATGAAATAATAAATATATAAAATATATATTATTTATCCTGGTCTGCTCCGGAGAGGTAGAATAGGAGAAATATAATATGTTTAGTAAAGTTACAGGAGGCACAGTCGTTGGAATTGACGGTGCTTTGATTGGCGTTGAGGCAGATATAAATGATGGTCTGCCCATGTTAAATCTTGTCGGTTATCTTTCCTCATCTGTTAAGGAAGCCGGTGAAAGAGTAAGAACAGCGCTTAAGAATTCGGGCTATTATCTTCCGCCTAAGCGCATAACTATCAATTTATCCCCTGCGGATATAAGAAAAAATGGTTCGGGTTTTGATTTGCCGATTGCCATTTCTATTGTTCTTTCCATGGGTATTATTTCCGATATTGAACTTGATAAAACGATCATTATCGGTGAGCTAAGTCTCGATGGAAGTGTAATGCCGGTAAACGGTGTTCTGCCTATGGTTTACCATGCCTATGAAAATGATATCAGGACGTGCATAATACCGAAGGAAAATGCTCCTGAGGCATGTCTGATAAATGGTATGAGGGTCATAGGTGTATCTTCTCTTTATGAGACAATAGATTACATACAGGGAAATATAGATATAAAGCCATATAAGAGTACATACGATTCTTATTGTAATAAGATTCCTGACTATAAATGTGATTTCTCTGAGATAAAAGGTCAGCCGGTTTTAAAAAGAGGTCTTGAGATAGCGGTTTCAGGTTTTCATAACGTACTTATGACCGGTGCTGCCGGAGCCGGTAAGTCAATGCTTGCCAAAAGACTTCCGACTATTATGCCCAGCCTTTCATTTGAAGAAAGTATTGAGGTTACCAAAATATATAGTATAAGCGGTATGCTTGATAAAAAGGGAAGCCTTATAAAAGAAAGACCGTTCCGTTCACCACACCATACCATATCCAATCATGCGCTTATAGGAGGAGGTGTTATACCTAAACCGGGAGAGGTAACTTTGGCGCACAATGGTATTTTGTTTTTGGACGAACTTCCCGAGTTTAATAAGAATGTGATTGAGGTGCTAAGACAGCCGCTTGAAGATAAAAAAATAATAGTTTCAAGGGTACAGGCGGCTTATACTTTTCCGGCTGATTTTATGCTTGTCGCCGCTATGAATCCGTGTCCATGCGGTTATTATCCAAATCTAAATAAGTGTACCTGCACACCGTTTCAGATAAAAAAGTATCAACAAAAGATAAGTGGTCCTTTACTCGATAGAATAGATATAAATATGGAGGTTAAGCCTGTACAGTTTGAGGATATATTTTCAAGTGATAAGGAGGAGAGTTCGGAATGTATAAGGCAAAGAGTCGTTGAGACAAGAAAAATACAAAAGAAAAGGTATGAGGATGAAAGTATAAATCTAAATTCCGAGCTTGATGGTAAGCTGCTAAAAAAATATATCAGTCTTGATTATGAGGTGGAGAATTATCTTAAGCAAAGTATTAAGCATAAGGATATTTCAGCAAGGGGGATAAACAGAATTCTAAGACTATCCAGAACTATAGCAGATATGGATAGTGATGAGAAGATAAAGGTTGAGCATATTAGAGAAGCGTTGTTTTATCATAATTCCATAGGATCAAAAGAAAGTGTAAATTTAAGGAGGGAAAATGCGTATGAATGATTTCACGAAAGAAAAGGATTTGCTCAATCTTTGGTTTAACAATATAAAAGGGATAGGTGCTTTAAGCAAAAGAAAGCTGCGTGATACACTTGGAAATGTGGAGAATATTTATGACGCACCTGAAGAGTTAGTGGCAGACATACTTGATGAAAAAAGGGCAGCAATAATACATACCTCACGTAATATGAGCAATGCAGCGGAAATAAGGGATGAACTTTTTGAAAAAGGTATCGATATAGTTTATCCCGGACATGAGGACTATCCGCAAAAACTGCTTAATATATGCGATCCGCCTGATATTTTATATATTAAAGGAATATTAAAGAAAAAATTAAATATATATAATATGAACATAGGTATTGTCGGTGCACGGAATGCAAGTGTTTATGGTAGGGAACTGGCACAGATGTTTGGCAGGGAACTTGCAAAAAATGATATAAATATTGTTAGTGGACTGGCTCTTGGTATAGATGGTATGTCTCATAGGGGAGCGCTGGCTGCAGGCGGCTATACAGTAGGAGTTTTAGGATGTGGGATAGATGTAATATATCCGAGGGAAAACGCTTCAATATATTTTGATATAGAAAAAAATGGGGCAATTATCTCAGAATATGGACCGGGGGTGGAACCCAATCCGGGTTTTTTTCCGATAAGGAACAGAATAATTAGCGGTCTTTCTGACGGATTACTTGTTGTAGAGGCAAGAAAAAAGAGTGGTTCACTGATAACTGCTGATCTTGCATTGGAACAGGGGAAACAGGTATATGCCGTACCGGGAAGAATTACAGATAAAAACAGTGAGGGAACCAATAATCTGATAAGTCAGGGGGCAATGTGTGTTGTTTCACCTAAAGATATATTGGATGATCTAAATAGAATTACGATGAATGGCGTTTATGAAAAAAATTATATTAATAAAAAATATGAAAATAATAATTTATCAAAAAAAGAAAATGTATCTTATGAGAAATTTGCACAGGATATAGATGCTGTTAATAAAAATTCTCTTGCGCCTGCTGAAAAAATGTTGTATAGTTGTCTGAGTTTAGAACCTACTTATATTGACGATATAATTGAAAAACTAAAAATTGGTGTAAGTGATACCATAAGTTTACTTTATAATATGGAAGAAAAAGGGCTGATAAAGCAGCCTCTTAAGGGCTATTATATTATTTCGGTTTAAATTTAAGGAGCAAAAAAATGGCTAAAAATCTTGTTATTGTTGAGTCGCCGGCAAAGGCAAAGACAATCAAAAAATTCTTAGGGACTAATTATGAGGTTATTGCCTCAAATGGTCATGTAAGAGATCTGCCTAAAAGTCAGATGGGGATAGATTTTGATAATGACTATGAGCCTAAGTATATTACAATAAGAGGAAAAGGAGATTTGCTTTCGGAATTAAGAAAGGAAGTTAAGAAAGCGGACAAGGTTTATCTTGCAACTGACCCTGACCGTGAGGGAGAAGCCATATCTTACCACTTGTCAATTGCGTTAAAACTTGATAAAAAGAAATATAAGAGGATAACATTTAATGAGATTACTAAAACTGCAGTTAAGGATTCTATTAAGCATGCCAGAGATATAGATATGGATCTTGTAGATGCGCAACAGGCAAGAAGAGTTCTTGATCGTATGGTTGGTTATTCTATAAGCCCGCTTTTGTGGGAAAAGATAAAAAGAGGGCTAAGTGCCGGAAGAGTGCAGTCGGCCGCTTTAAAACTGGTATGTGACAGAGAAAATGAAATAAATGCATTTGTTCCTCAAGAATACTGGAGCTTAAATGCGTATGTGGATACAGGGAAGAATTTAAAACCGGTTGAATTTCATTTTATAGATGAAAAAATGGCTAAGTCAAAACTTGACGAAGTAAAGGCTTATGTTGATGGAAAGAAAATGCTTTGTGACAGCATAAAGAAAGTAGAAAAATTTAAGAAAGCACCGCTTCCATTTACTACTAGTACACTTCAGCAGGATGCGGGTACCAAGCTTAATTTTTCAACCAGTAAAACAATGAGGATTGCCCAGCAGTTATATGAAGGAGTGGAAGTTAAGGGAAGAGGCTCTATAGGTCTTATAACTTACCTAAGAACTGATTCAACCAGAATATCCGATGAAGCGGACAGTGCTGCAAGAAACTATATTGAAGATAAATTTGGCGAAAATTATGTTGGTAAAAGTAAGACAACAAAAGCCGATAAGAAGATTCAGGATGCACATGAGGCTATAAGGCCTACAGATATTACCTTAACACCGGTGTTTCTAAAGGATCAGCTTTCAAGAGAACAGTTCAGACTGTACCAGCTTATATATAACAGGTTCCTGGCAAGCCGTATGAGTGATGCTGTATATGAAACTAACACAGTTACTTTGAAAGCGGATACAAAAAAAGGTGATTATAAATTCAAAGCATCATCAACAAAGGTAAAGTTTGAAGGATTTTTAGCTGTTTATAAACCTGATGATGAGGAAAAGGAAAATTCAAAGCTTAGCAATATAAAGGAAAAAGATGTTCTTACAGTAGAATCTCTTGAAGAAAAACAGCATTTTACCCAGCCTCCTGCACATTACACGGAAAGTCTTTTGGTTAGAACCATGGAAGAACTTGGTATAGGAAGACCTTCAACTTATGCACCTACTATCTCAACACTCTTAAACAGAAGATATATTGTAAAAGAAAGCAAGAATCTTTATATGACAGAGCTTGGTGAGGCAGTAAATGAGATAATGAATATTGCATTTCCTGAAATTGTGGATACAAACTTTACAGCCAATATTGAATCGCTTTTAGATGATATTGAAACAGGAAATATAGAATGGAAGGTTGTTGTAAGAAATTTTTATCCTGATCTAAAGGAATCTGTAGACAATGCGCAAAAGGAACTTGAGCATATAAAGATAGAAGATGAGGTATCAGATACAAAGTGTGAACTATGTGGAAGAATGATGGTTATAAAATACGGTTCACATGGGAAGTTTTTAGCATGTCCGGGCTTTCCTGAATGTAAAAACACCAAGCCTTATTTTGAAAAAACAGGTGTTAAATGTCCGAAGTGTAATGCCGATATAGTAATTAAGAAGACGAGAAAGGGTAGAAGATACTATGGCTGTGTCAACAACCCTGAATGTGACTTTATGTCATGGTCTAAGCCACAGACAGAAAATATTTCGTCATAAATTGATATTTTTTGTTGATGAAAAACACATTATATGGTAGTATATAGTGTGAGTGGGCACAAAATACAATATTTTTCATTGATACATGCTGCGGAAACGGACTTTCGGAGTATATATAACAAAAGGATTTGTGAGTGTTCTCATAAATCCTTTTTGTACTTTATTTAGTTTGTTTTTAGCATATGAAGGTTTTGTGACTTATCCTATGATAAGAGAAAGGTAGAAAAATGATTAATACGGACATCTACAATTATATCAATATTCTTGATAAGGCAGCAGATGCGGCAAATATGAGAAATGAGCTTATTTCCAACAACATTGCCAATGTTGATACGCCTAATTACAAGAGAAAGGACATAGATTTTGAATCTGTTCTTCAGGCAGAACTTGCCGGAGGAAGAACACTAAATCAAAGTGTCAATATGACAAATAAGGATTTATCCGTATTGGATCCGCAGGTTTTTACCGATAATTCCAATCTGTCTTACAGGCTTGACGGTAACAATGTAGATATAAGTACCGAAGAGGCATATCTTGCTGAAAACACAATCAGGTATCAGCTTTTGATTGACCAGATGAACCAGGAGTTTTCGAGATATCAGACAGTGCTTTCTTCATCATCATAGGAGGTATAATAAATGAGTGTTTTTTCTTCGATGAATGTTGCTGCAACAGGCATGACTGCCCAGCAGCTCAGAATGGATGTTATTTCTCAAAATATTGCTAATGCCAGCACCACCAGAACTGAGGATGGAACTGCTTACAGAAGAAAGACAGTATATTTTGAGGAAAAGGCGACGACATCCTTTGATAATATTTTAAACGGGTATATGACCAATTACCAGCCAAATGGTGTTAAGGTTACTCATATAGTTGAGGATCCTTCGGATTTAAGACTTGTATATGAGCCTGATAATCCTGATGCAAATGAGGAAGGATACGTTGAATATCCTAACGTTGATACAGTAACCGAGATGACCAACCTTATAGATGCAAGCCGTGCATATGAGGCAAACATAACCTCGTTTAATGCCGCTAAAACAATTGCCGAAAAGGGTATGGAGCTGTTTGGTTAGTAATATGATGGAGGTTGATACATATGTCCATAACACCGGTTGAATTATACGGAAATGACTTTAATGTAAATAGTATACATGACGGATATAAGGTTTCGTCAGACAGTACAAAAACATCATTTGACAGCATTCTTTCTGCTGCTGTTGATATGTATAAAGAAGCGGATTCTTATCAGAAGGCTGCAGAGGCGGAAGAGATAAGTTTCGCATTAGGATATACAGACAGTATACATGATTTGGCTTTGGCACAGAGAAAAGCCAATATTTCACTTCAGTATACTGTACGTGTTACAAATGCTGTTGTATCTGCATATAAGGAACTTATGAATATGCAGTTATAGCATTAATTTTCGGAGGAACTTATGAGAGAATGGTTCAGGCAGCTGCCTGCAAGAATAGTAGAATTTTGGAATAGATATACAGCAAGACAGAAGGCATTGTTTTTTTCTGTAGTGGCAGCGGTAATAATTACCCTTGTCGCTCTTTTTGCTATTCTTAACAGAACTTCATATACAAGGCTTGCGACTTTTGATAATTCCGCTCAGACGGCAGAAGCAGAGACTCTCTTACAGGAAAATGGTATAAAACACAGAGTTTCGGATGATGCCTTAAGTATTGATGTTGATGAGAAACAGATTGCTGAGGCTAGGCTTTTGCTTGGACAGAATGGCATAAGTGCAACTGCAAGCAGTGTCGATAATGATTGGCTTTTAAATAATAGCTTCAGTACCACGGATTCGGAAAGAAAACTTAAGGCCAAGATAAAGCTTGAAGCAGATATGGCGGCTGATATAAAAAGTATAGAAGGAATAACCCAGGCATCAGTAACAATAGATTTGCCGGATACAAGCAGTTCCATATATAACAATGAAAAGAGTACATCAGTCAGCATAAAGATCACCACAAACAGTAATTTTAAGGCTGAAAATGTATCTGGCATTGCAGAATATGCAAGAACCTGTGTGGGTAACGAGGATACAAATAATATAACAATTATAGATAACCAGGGAAATCTTTTGTTTTCGGGTGCTAATAATTCCACAGCTGTTTTGACCAATCTGTCCATAGAACAGCAGGTTGAAGAGTATTACAACAGCAAGCTCTGGAATCTGATGGTTAATTCCGGGGTTTATGATGATGTTTCTGTATCTTCAAATCTGGATATAAATATAAGTCCCGAGGAGATAGAAGATATAAAATATTATACAAATACTGATGAT
>JAFUEG010000058.1 GCA_017464045.1 Lachnospiraceae bacterium | reverse complement strand
TGATTTCTCGGATAATAATAAAATGACGGTACATAATAATGTTGCGGAACCATGGAAGGTAACGGTAATTGATACAGGCTACAAGACCATGACCGGCGGAAGAATAAAAAGGATAAAACCTTATGTGGATGAGGATTTTCTCATGACCTATGGTGACGGGGTTTGCGATATAGATATAAGAGAACTTGTTAAGTTTCATAAGGCGCATGGTAAGATAGCAACACTTACTGCCGTAAATGAAGGACAACGTTTCGGAGTGCTTGAAATTGACAAGGAAACAGATGAAGTAAGAGCCTTCAGGGAAAAATCGGAAAGTGACAGATCCAGAATAAACGCCGGATATATGGTTTTGAATCCAAGGGTATTTGATTATATAGATGGTGATGCGACATTCTTTGAAAAAGAACCTTTGCAAAGACTTGCTGCAGATGGAGAACTTGTGGCATACAGATATGACGGTTTTTGGCAGTGTATGGATACGATGAGGGAAAGGGATGCACTTACGGCTATGGTAGCTTCTAAGACAGCACCTTGGATGGTATGGGAAAATGATAAAGCTTGATTTTTTTAAAAATAAAAAAATATTTATAACGGGTCATACAGGCTTTAAAGGAACATGGCTTTGCCATATACTTCTTGATTCGGGTGCTGATATAATGGGATATGCATTAAAACCCGAAGAGAACGAAAACTTATATGAATTAACAGGACTTGATAATAAAATCAAATCCGTTATAGGGGACATAAGAGATTTGGAACATTTAAATATGTCTTTTGATGAGTTTGATCCGGAGATAGTTATACATCTGGCGGCACAGCCTCTGGTAAGGGAATCATATAAAAATCCTGTTTATACATATGACACAAATGTGATGGGGACGGTTAATATATGCGAGTGTGTAAGAAAGAGTAAAAACGTAAAATCTTTTTTAAATGTTACCACTGATAAGGTTTATTTGAATATGGAATGGGACAGAGGCTACAGGGAAGATGATGTATTGGATGGCTATGATCCGTACTCAAACAGTAAATCATGTTCCGAACTTGTTACACACAGTTATAAAAAATCTTTCTTTGATGAGATGAATTTATCTGTTTCGACAGCTAGAGCGGGAAATGTTATAGGTGGGGGAGACTTTGCTAAAGACAGAATTGTACCTGATTGTGTCAGGGCGGTCTGCTCAAATGAAAATATTATTGTAAGAAACCCGTATTCAATACGTCCGTATCAGCATGTGCTTGATCCTTTATTTGCATATCTTTTAATTGTAAAAAAACAGTATGAAGATAAAAGTTATTCCGGTTACTATAATATAGGACCGTTAGATAGCGACTGCATTACAACAGGCAGGCTTGCCGATATCTTTTGCGAGAAGTGGGGTGAAAATGCCGGATGGATAGACCGGTATGACGGAGGACCTCATGAGGCACGCTTTTTGAAACTTGATTGTGAAAAAGCGAGAAATGTTCTCGGATGGAATCCTGTATGGAATGTAGAAAAGGCAATTGAAAAAACAGTGGACTGGTATAAGGTGTATGAAAAAAATGGAAATCTGACCGAATGTATGAAAAGACAGATAGAAGAATTTATGAATGAATAGTGGGCATATATGTTTGTGGCTTGGACTTTATACTGCAGTTAAAGAAACAGAAAAGATAACTAAAAGGAGAACAGATTTGATATGTTTGATAATATGACGGAACAGGAAGCGAGGAAAGAAATACTTGATATGGTATCTGCTTACTGCGACAGATATCACAATAATAAAAAGAGTTTTGAACCGGGAGACAGAATTCCGTATGCTGCCAGAGTGTATAACCATGATGAGATGGTTAATCTTGTTGATTCTTCCCTGGAGTTCTGGCTTACATCAGGAAGGTATACCGAAAAATTTGAAAAAGAGTTTGCTGAATATCTTGGAATAAGATTTTGTTCGCTGGTTAATTCGGGTTCATCTGCAAACCTTATAGCGTTTATGGCTCTAACATCTCCACTGCTTAAGGAAAGGCAGATAAAAAGAGGAGATGAGATAATAACCGTTGCTGCCGGTTTTCCGACTACTGTTTCGGCTATGCTTCAGTATGGAGCAGTTCCTGTCTTTGTTGATATGACCATTCCCCAATATAATATAAATGCCCAAATGCTTGAAGAAGCTCTTTCGGAAAAAACGAAAGCAGTCATGATAGCACATACTCTGGGAAATCCGTTTGATTTAAAAAAAGTAAAGAATTTTTGCGACAGACATAAACTGTGGCTTATAGAAGATAATTGCGACGCACTTGGTTCAAAATACATTTTGGATAGTAAGGAAAAATATACGGGAACCATAGGAGACATCGGGACATCAAGCTTTTATCCGCCGCATCATATGACTATGGGAGAGGGTGGAGCTTGTTATACGGATAATCCGCTTCTTCATAAAATAATCAGGTCACTCAGGGATTGGGGAAGAGATTGCGTATGTCCTTCCGGAAGAGATAATATGTGCGGCCACAGGTTTGACGGTCAGTATGGAGAACTTCCTTTCGGATATGATCACAAATATGTTTATTCCCATCTCGGATACAATTTAAAAGCAACTGATATGCAGGCGGCTGTAGGATGTGCACAGCTAAAAAAACTGGATGGCTTTATTGAGAGAAGAAGATATAATTTTGAAAGGATTAAAAATAATCTGATTGAAACATCTGATAAGCTTATACTTCCGGAAGCGTGTGATAATTCAAAACCAAGCTGGTTTGGTTTTTTGATAACCTGCAAAGAAGGTATTGACAAAAATACTCTTGTGCAGTTTTTGGAAAAAAGAAAAATTCAGACACGTATGCTTTTTGGCGGCAATATAATTAAACAGCCATGTTTTGGTGAACTTGTGAAAGATGTTGATTATCGTGTCGTCGGAAATCTTGAAATCACTGACAGAATAATGAATGACACCTTTTGGATAGGTGTGTATCCGGGCATGACGGATGAAATGCTTGATTATATGACTTCGACAATCAAAGAAGCATTAAATTGAAGTACATATGAGGAGAGTCTGCAATGAGAACGCTTAAAATAAACGGAAGGAAAATAAATTATAGTATATTACTTGTGGTTATTGTTATTTTGCAGGTTGTACTTATTACTTACGTATTTGCGGAAAAGAAACATGGCTTTCACTCGGATGAACTTTGGAATTACGGCTTTTCAAACAGTTCTGAAGGTGGGACGATATATTCAAGAGACGGAAAAGCCATAAATACATATAAATGGGTTGATTCGGATGTGTTTTTAAAATATATTTCGGTTGATGAAAATGAAATTTTTGATTATAAATCTGTTTACATTAATGCCGAAAAAGATATTAATCCGCCTCTTCAATATTTTATTTTGCATGCTGTATCGTCCTTAAGACCAAATACATGGTCAAAATGGTATTGCTTTATAATTAATATAATATCCTTTGTTATGACCCAGGTGTTTATATATAAGACTCTAAGACTGATATTTGGAGAACTCTGCGGAGTATCGGGGTGTGTGCTTTACGGCTTCTGCGTTGGAAGTATTAATGTAACAATATTTCTCAGGCTGTATGCGCTTGCTGTTGTATTTGCTGTTATGTTTTTTTATTATTCCGTGAAATTTTTTCATGACAGAAATGATAATAAGACCGGTAAAAAAGATATAGTGAAGTTATTCTTTGTTGTTATTGCGGGAGCACTTACGCTGCACCAGTTTTTAATATATGCCTTTGCTGTCACTTTTATGTATTGTTTTTATTATCTGATTAAAAAAGATTTTAAATCCATGTTTTTGTATGGAGCAGCATGCTTGAGTGGGGTGATAATGTCTATCGTGATTTTTCCGACGGCTGTTTCCCATTTGTTCAAGTACAGTGATATGAGAGCGGTTATGAGACTTTCGGGACCTTATCAGTTCTTAATGTATATGGCGTACCTTGGCAGGGATATAACCGGTATATATATTTCACTTACTCCTTCAAAAACGCAGTCAGCAGTGTGTTTTATACTAGGAGCAGCAACAGCACTTTTTTTGATTGCGTGTCTTGTTTTAAAAAATAAAAAATGGGTTAAAAGTTTAATAGACAGAATAAAAAAAATAAAAAATGAATTGCCGGTTGTGCTAAAGAAAAAAGGATATCATTTATTGGTAATGCTTTGCACAACGTTGTTTATATTGTGTGTATGTTCCGTAAATTCCAATGTTATTGTTATGGGGGCTTACACCAGAAGGTATCTGTTTGTCATATATCCGATTTTTGCCATGATGCTTATAGGGGCGATTGATGTTTTTTTTAAAACTTTGGATAAAAATGGCAGACATTCGGACAAATGGTTGCTTACAGCTGCTGTTTTTTTTGCGTTATTGTCGACGGCTGTAAATGATAGAGCGTTTTATTTTAAATATGAGGATGACGATAATGCTTTTGAATTAATAGATAAAAATGCGGATTGCGTAATTGTTCTTAAAGATTTGTGGGTCGTAACGTGTGCGGTAAATGAGTTGTATGATACAAACAGCTTCTATCTTACGGACAGAGAAAATTATAAAAGCAATAGTTATAATGACAGAGAAGTAAATGATAATCCGGTTTATGTCCTTATTGATGTAAATGATGAATATAAGGATGAAACACTTGACAGCGATTCGGCGAAGGAACTTGGATATTTTACCGATAAAGAGGATTATCTCGATTATTACAGGGGAGTTTTTGCCATGAAAAAGTGCGAATATATCGGAACAGACTATCTGTATGACAGAAAAATCGAGGTTTACAAATTAAGATAGTCACTTTTTGCTTTTCAATTGAGATTTCGTGTGATATAATAACATTTAGCTAACTATACTAATATGAGAGGGGTCTTGTAATGCGTTTAAGTAGTGGAAGAAAAAAGATACGTATAGGTGATTTGCTTGTAGAGGCCGGTGCGATAACCGCTGAAGAGTTGGAAGAGGCAATTGCCTATCAAAAAGAAAATGGGGGTAAGCTTGGTACTGTTCTTGTAAATCAAGGTTTCATAAGCCAGGAGCTTCTTATCACAGTGCTTACAACCCAGATGGGTATAGACTTCATTGAACTTAAGGCGTGTAAGCTGAGTGATGATATACTCAAACTTGTTCCTGAAAATCTTGTTAACACATATAAGGCTATTCCAATTGGGTATGATGAAAATAATCCTAATATTTTAAAGGTTGCCATGGTTGATCCGATGGATCTTAATGCTATAGACGATATTGGTATAGCGACTAATACCCAGGTAGAACCTATGCTTGCCATGGAAGACGACATGAATGAAACCATAGGTAAGTATTTTGGTAATGCCCAGGCTATGGAAGCAGCGGAGCAGTATCGTAAGGAACGTGAATCGGATATGCTCTCCGAAGCTGAAGAAGAAGCCTTAAATGAAGATATTGAGAATTCCCCTATCGTTCTTTTGGTAAAACAGATTATTGAAGGAGGGGTAAGGCAGAGGGCATCTGATATACATATTGAACCGCTTGAGTCCAGTGTTCGTGTAAGGTATCGTATAGATGGTGCATTAAAACAGGTTATGTCATACGATTATACACTTCTTTCCGCAATCAGTGCACGTATTAAAATTATCGGTGGCATGGATATTGCTGAAAAGAGAAAGCCTCAGGACGGTCGTATAACCATTATGGTAGACAGGAGAGAGTTTGATGTCCGTGTTTCCATACTTCCTACCGTATACGGCGAAAAGACGGTTATGAGACTTACTTCCAAGGACGGTCTTACAAAACCTAAGAGCGCACTTGGATTTGGACCTCAGGAGCTTAAGGTCTTTGATGGTATACTGAGTAATCCTCATGGTATTATTCTGGTTACAGGACCTACAGGTTCCGGTAAATCAACAACACTTTATACATCTTTAAGTGAGCTTAATACTGAAGATGTTAATATAATAACAGTAGAGGATCCTGTCTAGGCTATTATCGACGGTATTAATCAGGTTCAGGTTAACGTAAAGGCAGAGCTTACATTTGCAGCAGCGCTTCGTTCTATACTCCGTCAGGACCCTGATATCATAATGATAGGAGAGATTCGTGATGGCGAGACTGCACAGATTGCCGTTCAGGCTGCTATCACAGGACACTTGGTTGTATCCACACTCCATACTAACTCTGCTGCATCTACGGTTACCCGTATCATAGACATGGGTATCGAGCCTTACGTAGCGGGCGATG
>JAFUEG010000057.1 GCA_017464045.1 Lachnospiraceae bacterium | reverse complement strand
TCATCTTCCCATCTATTATATTACGCATCATGGAGCTCTCAGCCTTTAGCTTTACATCAGCATCCTGATCCTCTCCATATTCACATAAAAGCTCTTCTCCCGACTTGACGTCTATAATGAGATTTTTACTTATATCCGGTATTATTATCACATATTTTGCTGAAAAATCCTTTTCAGGAAAATAATTTTTAAAGAAACCGCCAACTATATCATCCTCATAAACCGGCTCATCTTTCTTTTCATCATCACCGAGCATATGTTTAAACATAGCTGCCAGTTCTTCTATATCTTCTTTTTGCTTTTTAACATATCCATCATTTGCAACAAACTTAGACAACTGCTCACTCTCCTGAGGCGTAAGCTTGATATTATGCTTCTTAATTATATTATTTTTGACTTCAGTATTGCTGGTTGGGAGCTTAACCATATGTTGGTTGACACTTCTGTAAAGATCCTCTGCCTTCTTTTCTATCAACGACAAAAAAGCAGAGTTACGCTCAAATATCTCAGCGCTCTCCACATAACTTGCTATACCATTTATGGAAGTTCCTCCAAGTATATCCCAAGCCTTTCTTAACGAAAGCTCTGCATCCATCTCACCATATGCGGTAGCAATCACTACAGGCATCATATAAAGTCCGGAAATTTTCTCCTTATCACCATACAGCCAGCACATATCCAGAAACTGCTGCATGTATCCTCCAATACCAAACCACTCAACAGAGGAAGCAAGTATAATTCCGTCACATTCTTTAAGAGTATTAGGAAGTGTAGCAATTCCCTGCTTATCTTCATACATATTATATCTTTTTACTTCGACCCTCAACTCTTCAAGTACCTGTACGATCTTATCAATCACAAACAAAGTAGGATCTTCAAGCAGACCTCTGCCTCCATAATATATATTTACTTTCAAAGTTACTCACCTCATTGTATAAACTGACATTTTGACATATATGTTTAATATACCAAAAATCATGGATAAATACAATGATTTTATAATCTTATTATATTAAATTTATCCCACAAAAAACTCCTCATTGGCAAGCTTTATTATATCTCCTATATATATCGGTTTTCCTTCATATGCTTCAAGTTTTACAGAATTAATATATGTACCGTTAGTGGAATTTTGATCCTCGATGTATTCATCTTCATCCTTTATGATAATCCTTGCATGCACCCTGCTTATCTGTTCCTTATTTAATCTATAATCTGTTTCATTTTTTCCTCTTCCTATAACAATTTCCTTTTTATCCATATTTAAAGTTATAGGTTCCAACAATCCATCATTTAGGGGGATAAGCTTATATTGTTTTTTATTAACATTATAATCAGTGTTCACACTATAATTTGTTTTTTCATAATAATTATCTTTTTCATCACTATCAACTTTCTCATCATAATTTGTTTCTTCAAAATCAAAGCGTTTAGTTCTGTAATTATACATATTTTTCTTAAAATCATTCATTGACTCATCTATATCAATATCATCTTCTTTTTCTTTTTTGAGAATGTAAACAGCTGAATTAATAACCAGAACAATAACGGATAATACAAATGCTAAAAACAATACCTTTCCTTTTCTCATAAAGGAAAAAGCCAAAAACAAAAAAACACATAAAGCCGCATTCACTCCAATTAATGTTTCACGAGTACTGTTTTCCTTAACTATAACAGCATCTTTTATACCGTCATACACTTCAATATTTTCATTAACGAATTTATCCTCATATGCATCCGTATGTATAATATTACTCACTTTTTTATGTGTATCCGTATATGATTCACTGTACATATCTTTATCCATATCTTTGTAGGTTTCAGAATACTCATTATTATTTTCTGAATATATTTCATGTCTTGTATAATTATTTAAACCAATTATATTATTTAAATCAAAATCTTCTTCGGTTACAAGTTCATAAATACGATGCATTTTCATCGTCCCACGAGGACTTTTATAGTCAAAAATCTGCATTATATATTCCATAAACTCTTTTAACTGTATCCTTATTTCCCTGCCAAAAAAAGGAGAATAAATCATTTTTATCTTTTTGTTCTTATCATCCCATAGCATATAGGTAGGAGAGATGACAAGATCATTTACATTAAGCAAATAACTTTCTGCTTCCTTAATGCAGTCACTTATACATTTTAAAACCATTTCAAGCATATTAATATCCGGTTTAGTTCTAATAAAATATTTATCAAGTACAAACAATGAATTAACATAGTATCTAAAAAATATATCATCATCCAGCTTACTTACAGATGGTTTTATTATTCCATTTATATCATTATCCTCAAGCATCCTTAAAACATAATTCTGTTTTGATATTTCAAAATCCTTTTCTTTTATACATACCTCAATATAGTTATTTACTCCCTTACTCCCATAATACATCTCCATAAAGCTGCCATCTCCTCAACCTTTGTGTACATTTATTAAATTCCCTTTTATAGCAAACATTTTCTCCTTGATATGTATAAGTATCACCATTTTTATTTATGTATATATAAACAGCTATTTCTCCATCTACAGACTCAAGACTCAAATAAGGTACATTTCCTACACCAACGATTTCCTCATTTATTTTGCTGTATATAGTATTTTCTATACTTTCCTCGCTGTCACCAACAGATATCAGATATATACCACAGTATCCATTACCCTGGATTATCGCATCGTTTATAACATCCATAAATATGAATATAACCGAAACAATTATAGCTATAACTATTGGCATAATAAGCGATACTTCTATTATCGTACTACCTGAATTATTATTCTTCATATATCTACTCCACACACCTGCTGCATCCCGGAATACCGGATACATCACTAAGCTTAACTCTGTATACCGTACGTTTTAACCCACTGCAGCTTTCACTCGAATGATATCTTTCGCCTTCATTTGTCACATAAACCGTTCCACTGCATTTTTCCCCACAAAATTCACATGGTGTATATCCTTTGTTTTTTGCATAAACAATGGTTGATTTATAAATTGATAAATTTAAATGAGTACATATTCGGCTATCATGATAAACTTCTTTATTATCTGTAACATAAACATATCTGTCTTCATCCTCACAGTCATGCTTTCCGTTCTCTTCACCCTCACCTATATATGCTCTTTGCCTTATAATAATTTGCTTTTTTTTATTTAAAACAGGCATAAGCGGCACATCTATATTAAGCGTATAATTAACCTTAAGAATAATATAATCATCACTATCCCTCGTAATAGTTCCAAGATAATTTATTCCATCTATTCCACCGGAAACACTTTTATTTACAAGTTCTTTGTTATCAATATACTGCGGCATAAGCAACGTCGGCATAAGAAGATTTGGTTCATCCATATATGAATATTCAGCCATATACTCGGCAGTTTCTGATGCTGCTTCGTATATTATGCCCTCTGCAAGACGACATCTGCACATATTGTATAATGTAAGTATTGCAAATAAAAATATAGGTATTACTAATGTTGCTTCAACAACCGCGCTTCCAAAATTATTAAACTTATACTCTTTTACTCTTTTCGACAAAATAATCTTATTTATTTGACTTTTTCCCATATTCCGTATACCAAATACCCCTTCATAGTTTTTGTTTTAATATCTTCTGCCCCTTTGGTCTGCACCCGGAGAGGATTTTTTAATTGGGCAAAGGCAGAAGACATTAAAACAAAAACCATAATTAATATCCTCCACTTATGCTAAAATCAAAAACACTATCTTCATACTCTATACTTGCGTCAACAGTTAAACCTACCGCTGCATTGCTAATTTTAAATGATGGATAGAACTGCCTGGTATTAAGCTGGATTATATCAAGCATTCTCGGATATACTTCATCCATATTTACCGCCATAAGTATAAGCAGATAATCCTCATAGCTCATACCATCGTCCTGCTCTGAGCTGTCTGACATAAAACTTTTCTCAAGATTATCTATATCTGTTTTCCAATTTTCACCGGTTTTTTTAAATTCCACCTTATTTCCCTTAAGTAACTCCCTTGTATCAGATACAGCCTCAACATACGCCCAACAGCCGGCTATCAGATACTTTAAAACAGGTTCGGGTATGGCAGTTGCAAAGCTTAATGAATATGCTATGCTTTTAACCCTGCTCATTTTTGATGTATCCGTTAAAAGATATGCAAAATCAATTGAAAATCTTATTGAAATAATCCTTTTTACTGTACTTTTTAAATTCATATAATCAGAAGCTCTGCCACATATCAGATACTCCATTTCAAACTTAAAGACTGTATCTTCATTGACATTTTGATTCACCGCACAATTAAATACTTCCCTTGCATAAGCTAGTCCACATCCCGCATTAATCAATTCATTGTTCCATGATGTGTTTTGTTTTAAGTCGCTTTTCAGTCTGCTATAACTGTCAAATTTATCATTCATATTATAGAAACCTGCCAAGTTTATTCTTCCCATAGTCGGACACTCAGATAAATCAATGATTTCATTACTTATTTCCATATCATTAGGCACCACGAACAATAATATCCCTTTTTTCCCCATTGTCTTTGTAAAATCTCTGGGATCATCATTATCATCACCCAAATGATTATTATCGGATTTCACCTCATTATCCGAATCGGATGAAGTATCATTAATATCCGCATCCATATTTGCTTCAAGATTTTTATCTAATGCGGCCTCCTTTCCATTTGTCTTTGAAAGAATAGTATCAGCACTATTTTCTAATGCAGCATAAGCTGAATAATCATTTATTTGTGATTTTAGTGCCTCATAATTATTATCACTTATTAAATCAAAATCAGTTATAGCTACAAAAATCTCTTTCTGATCATCACTAAGATTATTTTTTATATTTTCATACAAAAACTCTTCAACCGCCGCTTCCCCTTTACCATAGTCAGTTTTATCAAAAAGGAGAATATGATAATGCTCATATATGTAGCTGTTAAATTCAGATTTTACGTCTGATATAGCAGAATTAACAACCTGAGCGGCTCTTGACCTTGCATTATAGTATTTACATATCTTTACTGCAAAGAATCCAAGAAAAATAAGTACACTCATTATTAAGCTTAAAAAAATAGTTATCTGGCCTTTATTATTCATATTCTCCTCCCATTAGATTATTTGGATATATAATTATATATAAAACCGGAGTTACAAAACATAATCGTTAATTATAAATTTTCTTCGCATCCTTATTTATGGATTTCCAAATATTATTGACCAAACTCTCTATTTGATCCTTAAATATAGCAACCATAGCAATAAGGACGACGAATATATTAAGGTCGATGTAATTTTTTCTTATAAATAAAGGGTTTTTACACAATACACAATGTGTATAG
>JAFUEG010000056.1 GCA_017464045.1 Lachnospiraceae bacterium | reverse complement strand
TATCCGGCGAATGTATAAAGGGTAGTCAGGAGAGAGGCAGATTCTATATGACAACTAAGAAGGAAGAACTCTCATATTATAAGGTGAAGTCAAAATATCTTCTTAAGAAAGCAAAGCCTCTGATGGTGATATATACGGCGGATGACAGTGACAAATTCGAGGACTTTATCCGAAGTGAAGATGACGGAGAACTTAAGAGAGTTACTAATAAGCAATTCAAAAATATGGACTTCATAATAAGTAAAAAATGGATTGCCATCAATAAAAAACTTGCACCTGAGATACATTTTGTCATATATAATGATAAGCTTAATAACGCAATAAGGTCGTATCTGGTTGAGTAAAGTTGCCTTTTCGTATAAAAATCAAACTTGTAAAAAGCAATTTAATATGCTACTATCATAGCAAGCAAGTTGATAATAAATGGTTTTCATATATTCTAATATTAAAATTTCACGTAATCCTTGCTTAAATTCAATGTTTAACAGAATATAAGCGAAGGGAGTGTGAATGTATGGAAGACATTGAAAATATCAAATGGCATCCGGGTTTTTACGGAAGTATAGAGTACATATTAAAGCTATATAAGAAAACTCTTTTTTTTGACACAGAGTATGTGCTGTCAAAAGAGTCGGTTGTGATGGATATGCTTATAATTAAGAAGAAAAAAGACATAGTAATTGATAATCCTATAGGACAGATATTCCGAAAATATAATATTGTGGAATACAAGTCACCACGTGATGAGTTATCCATTGATGATTTGTATAAAACTATCGGATACGCAGGCTTATATAAGGGAAATGGAAAATCTGTAAATGAAATACCTGCTGATGATATGTCAATATCCATATTCAGACACAGCTATCCTCGCGAACTATTCAAAAGTCTAAATGAGTTGTCGGCAGAGATTGATGAAGTATATCCCGGAATATACTATGTAAAGGGAATAATAAATATACCATTACAGATAGTAGTAACTAAAAGACTTGAGAAGGGTAAATTCGAGGCGTTAAAGATACTCGCACCGGATGCAGATGAAGATGAGGTAAGAAAATTTATATCTGATATAGAAGGATTAGAGGATAAAGATGATAAGTTGAATGCAGATGCCGTACTACAGGTAAGCGTATCTGCCAATAGGGAATTGTATGAGAAGATAAGGAGTGAGAATGATATGTATGAAGCGTTAAAAGAACTTATGAAAGATGAGATTGATAAAACAGTAAATGAAGCATTAGACAATACTGCAATTAATATGTTGAAGAAAAATGATCCACTTAGCAAAATAACGGAATATACTGAGCTTTCTCAGGACGCTGTAATAGAACTGGCTAAGTCGATTGGCGTATCAGTGGTATATTAGTGTTGTTTTAGAAGATGCCACATTTGTCATTGCCAAATATGGCAACTTGCTTGCCAAAACAAATGTAATGTGGCAGAATAATATCGCGTTTACATAATATTATAAATGATTTTACCCCTCTCCAATTTTTATTGGGGGGGGGGGTAAATTTGCATTTACCTATTAGTTTTGAATAAAAAAGAGAAAGGATAGGATGATATGAAAGGAAGAATGAAGAAAGGAACATTTAAGAGTGTAACTACATTACTGCTTACGCTTGCTATGGTACTCAGTGTGTTTGCGTATCTGCCTATAAAGAATGCAAAAGCGGCTGGGGCATATACATTGACATTTAGTGTTGATACCAATGCAACAGCGGCCCATACTATTGCTACAGGTGGTGCAGACGGAGAATTTACTATTGATGGTAATATTGTGGCATTAAAAAATAGTGAGAATGTGACAATCGGATCTGTTGCAGTTGATACTGTTAATAATACTGCAACTATTACAGTAGCCGATGGTACGCCCGGTAAGCTTAATTTTGGTAGCGATGCCTTTGATTTATTTGCGGGAGGTAATAAGGTTACTGCTGAAACAGAATTTAATTCAAGTACAGCTATTTTAGTCCAGGACCCCGATAATAGCGGCGGTGGTGGCGGTGGAGCTGCTACTTCATTAGATATACGATTTAATAGTGAAGGCAACGGAAGTATAAAGTATAGCACAGACAATCAGACAACGTGGATAGAAGTAAGGAATGCTAGAAATATACCGTTAGAAGGAATAACTTCATTATATGTAAAGGCTGTACCGGATGATGGATATTCAACAGATGAACATACACAAGTGCGTATAGATGGCATTGTTGCTTTTGATGCTACACAGCTTGAAGCAGGAGTGAACTTGTCCGACTCTCTTGATAAGAATATTGCAATAGAAAATGTTGAATTTGTAAGTGAAGGAAATAATCCGGCTCCCGGCGGAGGCACAGAGTTTGGATTTGATATGACATTTGTCGGATCAAATATTATAGTTTCTATCGAGGGAACAACTGTTAATGATGAATCAGACCAATTTGATTTGGATGAGTATACATTTACAGGAACTGTAACAGCTCCCGGAAGTAATCAACCGGATGAATTTAATTTGTTGCATT
>JAFUEG010000055.1 GCA_017464045.1 Lachnospiraceae bacterium | reverse complement strand
GTCTTTGTCTCAAAAACATAGAATGTAGTATCACGTAAAACACCAGTTGATGTATTTACATTCATATAATCAGTAACATCAATAACATTACTTGTTCCATCTGCCTTAACTGTAAATGTTCCTATTGCCTTTAAATAATCCTTACTACTCTTTGCTGCTGTAGCATCTGCATTAGATCTGAATATCTTATACTCAGCTCCTGCAAGGCTGTAATTCGGATTATTATTTGAACAATCAGGATTTGAAGATGATTTCTTCAGAGTTGCATATACATTATGAGCATTAGGCCAGTCAGTATATGTTACATTCTGTCCTACAGTAAGAGCTTTTGCTGATACTGTTATTCTGTGATTACTATCAGTCTTTGTCTCAACAGCATAGAAATACTTGTATTTACCAGTTACTGTTGAAGAACCTGCGTTATAGTAATCACTTACATCTACATTAAGAAGTCCTGTAGTAGCACTTGTTGATTTATTGCTGAGTGCATTAATCTTTGTACCACCACTTGTTGCTCCACTTGTATTAGTACCATAAATGTCAAATGTAGCAGCTATGAACTGGTTAGGGTTATCTGCATCATGTTTCTTGATTCCGACATAATATTTATTCGGAGTATTCTTAACTTTGATTACAGCTACCGGTTCACCGCTCGTGTAGTGAACACCATATGACATATTTGTGTATATAGTTGGATCTATAGCAATACGTCCTTCCTTCGCACCATAATTCATATAGTGATTAAGGAACTGAAGTCTTGTCCAACTTCCTACTGTTTCTGAAGAACCGAAAGCATTTCTGATATAGTAATCAAGATTAAAATACCTTGTTGCTGTTCTGTTTTCAGGATTTGATGCTTTGTTTACTATATTATTGAAATAATGTGTTGCAAGCTTTTTTGTATCAGTTCCATAAGCAGTTTTCAGATCAGCATATGCATCAGAATAATACTTGGAATTAAATACATAACCATAATACTGATTATTGATTGCAACTGTCTGACTTGCATCTCCATTAAGAGTTACTGTATGTATTGTAGAATCAAGAGCATATCCTGTAGGAGCGTTAAGCTCTTTAATATAATATGTTCCATTCTTTCGCCCTACAAATGAAGCAAGCGTAACTTTTCCATTGCTACCGTTTGCAGTAACAGCTCTGTCACCTGCTGGCGTATTGTTAACAGTACCGTTTCTTGCTGCACTTTCTGATGTATAAATACCAAATGTACATCCTGCTAATGTATTTCCCTTTTCATCAGTCTTATAAACCTGAATCATTCCATATCCAGGAGCATCTGAATCTGTAAGAATATTATCACCCTTATGAACGTTAACTACATGATTATCAGTATCAAGTGCATAATATTTGTTCGATGCTATTTCTTCAAAATGCCATCCATTCTGAGTATCAATAAGAGAGTACCATGCAAGCCATACCTTACCACTTGCATCTGTATAAACTCTATCGTCAGGAGTTGCTATAGAACCCTGTCCTTTATAAATCTCGATAGCTTTTGTCTTACCATTAGCACCGAGCGTAAAAGTTGCTATCTGTCTATTGTCCTGATTGTAAAGTACGTACTTTACTCCATCCATAGACTCATTATAGCCAGATACTGAACTGCTCTTTTCAAGAGTAATCTTATAATTAAGTGTATATGTCAAGTAATTTTGATAATCCCAATTTGGAAGTATATTACCGCCAGAATTTACATACAAAGCACCTCTTGAAAAGTTTACTAACTCTGTAATAGTAAAAGAGTCAGGACATTGTTCACTGTTATTTGCATAAGCAAGAGCTGCATTATAAATAGTATCATTAACTGTTGAATCTGAACCATTTATTCTTGCACCACTTATGACATCTCCGGGAACATCCCATCCACTTCCCATTATGCTTTCACGATAATTATCCCATGCCTGAACACGAGCATCGGTATCAGCCCATGTAGAAGTTCCATTATGTGCTAATCCACATCCTGATACTACATTTCCTTCTCCATGATAGAAATATTTGTGGATGTATGCACTAAGCTTATATCCACCTATAGTAGGTGCTTTTGAATAATCTCCACCACTATAATTTACAACAAGATAATATACGAATTTCTTAAACTTGTTGTTTGTTATAGTATATGCTTTTACAGGCATTCTACCACCACCGCCATCATCATAGCCTGATGACTTATTGATAGAATTACCTGATCTGTATCCATCGTCCATACATACAAGAGGCTGATTTATTTTTACATCACCTTTTGTTCTGTATTCAAAGACTGGATTATGTGCTGCATCATCATTATTTGCAATGTTTACAACAATACCATCACATGTACTTGGTATGTTATCTAATCTCAGATAATCATCTTCATGCTGATACATATTTACTTCAAAATCAGTATCTTCATCATCTGTCTTTCCTTCAGTTCCATCAAGTTTAATATCTGATGGAAGATAAACATTTTTCAAATCATTGAAAGAGATACTTCCTGACTTTGACAATTTGCCTGTGAAAATGGCAGCTGCTAACGATGTTGAATCAGCTACAACATAATAATCTACAGATGTACCGAAGTTAGATTCTTTTGTTTTAACTTTGTCTTCTGTACACGCTCCGATTATGTATGCCTTATCAATTTTTCCCGGTATGAAGTACTTTGCATCTGCACTCTTATTTCCGGCTGAACCAACTATTAATATCTTATTATCAATAGCTTCATTAATTATATCTTCTACGATTTCACTATCTTTAGAAGAAATTGAGGATGCTGATATATTAATAATTGATACCTTATTGTCTATAGCATATCTTACTGCGGCGTAAATATCTGAAGGCTTAGCTTTACCATTTTCATCAAACGCCTTGATAGAAAGGATTTTTGCATTGGGATTCTCAGCTATGATTGAATTGATCATTTTTGTTCCATGACCATTATCATCATCTGTTTTCTCTCCAATAACTGATACTGCATCTGCAACCTTATCGTTTGCACCAGTGTCAATTACAGCAATAACTTTCTTATCATCTACTACTTCAGACTCTTCAAGTTCTCCGAGGGCTGTAAGTGCATCATCCTGATTTACGACTTCAGGTTCTGATGTCTCTGTATCAGAGGATTCATTATCGGCAATTTCAAAAATCTCATCATCAAGTTCTACGAAAATTGCTTTACTCTGATAATATTCAAGTCCTGCATTTCTTTCATTCTCTGATTTGTATCCGACAAGATACATTCCTTCATAAGAAGATATAACATATCCGTCTGTGTATATGTTCTCATCTTCCGAAGCAACAAGAAGTCTATAAGGAAGATCTGATGCATCAATTATTTCAGGTTCGTCTTCCTTTTCAGTTATTTCTTCTTTTTCAGTTTCTTCTGAAGTTTTTTCTTCTATTGTTGCCTCAGTTACTTCTTCTTTCTTTTCTTCAGAAGTTGTTTCGGTTACTGCTTCAGTTGTCTGTTCTGTTTT
>JAFUEG010000054.1 GCA_017464045.1 Lachnospiraceae bacterium | reverse complement strand
CTTTTCATAATGCTCATTTAATCTGTTGGCATTTCTAAATGTAAGAGGACGTTCATCTGTAATTTCAGTTATCTCTGTTCTAACTTCTTCTGTAGCTGCTTCAGTCTTTTCTTCTTTCGTTGTTGCTTCCGTTTTCGTTACGGTTTCGGTTGTTGGTTTTTCCGTCGTAATAACTTCAGTGGTTTTTGTATCGGTTGTTGAATCATTATTATCCTTTGTTCCGCCAACCTTACCTGATATAACCGATATCAAAACTATAACAATTACTATAGCAGAATAAAGAATTGAATTATTCTTATTTTTCATAAATTTACTCCTCCAATTTTTTAAATCACCATCTCAATTCCAAATATCCCATTTTTAAAGGTTGCCTCAATCTCAATACCAAGCTTGCCGCAAAGCCTCTTCACTACATAAAGTCCAAGCCCGCTGCCCTCGCCATGTCTGTCCTTTGAACGCACAAAGGGTTCAAATATATCATCCACATCTATATCATAACCTTCGGCGACATCATTTTCAAATATAAGCTTTACCGAAGCATTACTCTCATCATAGGCAACTTTAAGTGTGAGCCAACTATTTGCATATTTTCTTGCGTTAGAAAAAATATTTTCCAAAATTCTTCTTAAGTCATGCTCGCTTGATATAATTTTAATATTCTTTTCAGGCAAATCAAATTCTGCTTTTATTCCCTTTGCTTCAATCCATTCATTTTGTTCAAGTGCTATCTCGGAAATAAACGGAATAAGTGCTATCTCCGTTTTTGATAATATCTCATTATTTTCCACCAGGGACACATCAAGAAAATCATCCGAAAGCTCACGCAGAAAACCTATCTTGCTGATAACAACCTTTAAGTATTCTCTTTCTTTATCAGATAGCTCGTCTGACTTATTCATAAGTTGAAGATAACCGTCAGCTGATGTAAGAGGTGTTCTGAAATCATGGGAAATACCTGCGATTATCCTTTGCAGATGTTCCCTGTCAACAGCATACTCCTTAAGCTTTTCGGAAAGCTCACTGATATATTCATTAATCGCATTGGCAAGCTCAACACTGGACGCACCAAAAGAACCAACCGTTACCGGCTGATTCCTTTTGGCTTCCTTTTTTTCAATTATCTGATTGGTTATGTCCCGCATTTCTTTTTTCAGTATGCTAATTCTTATCGCAAGCATCAGACACACCACCAAAAACAGGACACATATTATAATTAAAAACTTTTCCATAATCCGTCTTTCCCGTTAAATTAAATTGACAGTCATATCCGGTTTACTCTCCTGTTAAGCTGCCGTCTAATTATAACCTTAGATTATTTATATAATCTCTTCCTCATAAATATATACGATAATCCTCCCCAAAGCAAGGTCTCAAGTACAAAGCTCATTAAAATGGCACATACCACTTCACCTGTGATTTTTTCACCGAATACACTCATCGGCTGAGTCATCAAAAGCCATCTCGAATATTTCATAATTTTACTTGGACTATCCTCAAGCCAAACCTCAAGTATCATGCTTACAAGTGTGTCAACAAACATAAATCTAAGATAACATATTACTGCTCCGAGTGCACCTCTGAATGTTGTCACCAATAAAACACCCATTACAGTCGCATGAAGTAATACTACGATGTAAAGTAAAAGTCTTACAGCTATATCATCCAATTCTCCGTAACCCTTGGCACTGCCAAATATAAGAGTTGCCGCTACGAACGAAACACCCATAACTCCGGTAATTGTTCCGGCTATTACCAGACATTTGCTTACTAAAATCTGCATCGGTCTTTTACCGCTCATAACCTCATAATAAACGGTTCTGTTTCCAAATGCCGTAGCTGTAAGCACAGCTGCAAACATTGCCACAAAAAGTATAAGTAACATTGCAGAATCCTCTCCTGTCTGAATCAGGTATTCTCCCGCATTTTCCGGTCCGTTTATAAAAGGCACAACCGCACCAAATAAAACCAAAATAATTGCTAAAAGCCAAAATCTCATAGTCTTTGTCATTCTAAACCATTCTGCTCTAAGTAATCTGTTCATCGCTATCCCCCCTAATCCTCTATCTGTTTTCCGGTTTTTTCAAGATAATATTCCTCTAAGCTTTCTCCCTCTTCGCAAAGCCTTGTGATTATAAAGCCTGCGTCGGTTATGGATTTGGACAGCTTTTCTATATCATCTATGCCCTCATAAAGTCTTATTTCACCGTTATCCCTAACCTTGAAATCCTTTATGTTAAGCTTATTTTCTATGTAAGCTACAGTCTCTGAATTTTTGTTGGTCGTAAGTGAGACATAGGACCTTGCATGTTCTATCATTTCCTCCTTGGAAAGCTTCTCCACAAGCTTACCTTCATTGATGATTATGAAGTCCGTACATAATTCATACAGTTCTGTCAGAAGGTGGCTGGATATAAGAATCGTCTTTTTATCCTCCACACAAAGCTTCTTTAAAATGTGTCTCACATAAGCTATTCCTTCAGGATCGAGACCGTTTACCGGCTCATCCAAAACCAGAACATCCGGATCGGGAAGAAGTGCCATACCTATGCCGAGTCTCTGCTTCATACCGAGTGAAAATCTCTTTGCAAGCTTATCTCCGGTATCTGCAAGTCCCACAAACTCCAATACTTCATCAATTCTTTCATCACTTGCAACTCCACGCATATATCTTATGAATTCCATATTTTGTCTGGCTGTCATGCCACCCTCTATAATAGGTGCCTCTATCATAAAGCTTATCCTGTCTCTTACCTTATCAAGTTCCTTTTCTTCTGTCTTTACAAAAAGACTTATGCTTCCTTCATCCTGCATGGCAAGTCCGCCTATCATTTTCATAATAGTTGTCTTACCTGCACCGTTTGGTCCGATAAGTCCATAGATATGTTCCTCCTCTATATCAAAGGACACTCTATCAACAACCGTTGATTTCTTTTTCTTGCTTTTATATATCTTTGTAACATTTTCAAGACTTATTACACTTGCCATGGCAATCCCTCCGTTTATTTATTATAAATCAATAATAAAATATGATAGTTAACCAAAGGTTAAGTTAAAGGTTAAGAAAAGGTTAAAATTGATAATCACAGGTATGCATTTGGGGACGGTTCTCATTTGTACATTTTATGGTACACGCAAAGCACGCTGGTCGCTTAACGCTTTGCTTAGCACCAAAAATATACAAATGAGAACCGTCCCCAAATGTACAACTATTTACGTAATCTGTATCCCATGCCCCAGACTGTTTCGATATAATCAAATTCATCATATTTTTTTAATTTACTTCTAAGATTGCTCATATGAACCTTAAGAGTCGTATCCTCAACCAGATACTCTTCATTCCATACGCTTTCATATATATTGGCTTTTGAAAAAAGCTTGGTCGGATTATTTAAAAAGAGTTTTAAAATCTCAAATTCCTTGGCTGTAAGCTCGATTTCATTTTCCGTTTGATTATTATCCTCACCGATATTATCCGATGAAGCATCTGTTCCTATTATATATACCCTTTTCGCATTAATGTCCATTTTAATATTATTATATTTGAGTATATCCTTGGCTGTATCTTTAACCTTTTCCTTAACTATTTCGTTTTGTCCGCTTCTTCTTAACACAGCTTCTATACGCACAATCAACTCGTCCAGATCAAAAGGCTTTGTCATATAGTCATCAGCCCCAAGTCTTATCATATCAATCTTGGTATGAACCGAATCCTTAGCCGAAAGCATAATAACAGGAAGATTAGAATGTGTCCTTAGCTCGCTCAACACATTATCACCGCTTTTAAACGGAAGCATGATATCAAGTATCGCCAAATCAAATTCTTCCGCTCTTTCTCTAAGAAGCTTTGAAGCCTTCATGCCATCAAAAACACTTTCAGTAGTATATGAATTTTCTTCCATATATAGCTTTATTAAGTTATTAATTTCCTTATCATCTTCAATAATTATAATTTTGCTCATATGATATCTTAACCTTTAGCCGTTTTATACATTTTAATACTTTTTTATTTCTTTTATACTTTTTTATACTTTTTCAAATATATTTATTAACCCTCATAGCTTTCTTTTACAAATTCCTCAAATAAAGGTAATGTAAAAGTGACATAGCCTCTTACATCTCCATTTATTATTCCTCTTTTAATGAGTCTTTTTCTGTATGGATTAAATTCGTTAGTGTTAAGCTTTAAAAAAGCTCGTATATCACTAATTTTTCCTGTCTCTGTCATCGCTATCCCATAAGCTATTTCCCTGTCCTTATTTGATAATTCTGACCATATTTTTTCGTAAACATATTCCTCAAGATATTGACTGTATTCATCTAAAATATCATTAAGTTTTCCCTCACTGTTCCACATAAAATATCCCAGCACCTGAAATGCAAACGGATACCCCTTTGTAAGCTTTGCCATCTTAAGTGAAAGTTCCTCACTAACACCTAAAGTCTTCTTATAGTTGCTTGCTATATTTTTTATATTAAGTGGTTTTAAATCTATCTTAGTTGCCCTATATAAAAAAGTAAGCGTTTTTTCATTTTGTAATTCACTTATATTTTCATATAATCCTGTCATTAAAAGAAAAATAGGCAAATCCTGTCTTACAAAAATCTGAAAAGCACTTGCAAATTTTCTCATTGTATCTGTACTTACCACCTCATCAATTGTTACAAGCACCCTCTTACCCTGCTTTTTGATGCTTGCAAGCATCTTTGTAATAGCTGTTTCTATATCTGTTATAGGCGCAACGCCACTTACCTCCAGTCCAAATCCAAAAAATGAAAGATTTATCTTCGCACTCTTAAATAACTTCGCAAGACTGTTTTCACTACTCAACTTTGATGCCAAACTTTCCAACAGATTATTCTCCGGACTTAAATTTACTACAATCCAATCCGGCTGCTTTTCTATTGTTTTCGATATATCAGTCATAAAAACCGTTTTTCCTGCTCCTCTTAAACCGGTTATCATAAAAACCTGCTGTGACGGTTCATCATCAAAAAATGTATCTAAAATCAAATTAGATTGTACAGGTCTTGAAATAAGCTGATTAGGATTTTTTCCAAAAACCAAAGAATAGGGATTTTTTTTCATATAGCAGGCTCCTTTTACTGTTTTTACTATTTTTTACTGTCGTTTACTCTTTTTAATTTCTTTTACTGTTCTTTACTGTCGTTTACTGTTTTAAAAATATTTTACTGTTGTTTACTGTTTTTGTCAATAAAAAATGAACAGATGTATCAACTAAAATCTCTACATCTGTTCAAACCTTCCTACCCTGATAAGCATCAAGCTCCCTCATCCTCTTATGAAGTGTATTAAGTACCTTTTTCTTATCTTTTGACCAGGTTGGTGCGATAAGTATCTTTTTAGGTCCGTCACCGGTTACACGGTGCACAACAACCTCCGAACTTATATTTTCCAGACATTCTATCACAAGTGATATATAGTTCTCCATATCCAAAACTTCAAACTTACCTTTTCGGTATTCGTCAGCAAGATCTGTTCCTTCAAGGATATGCAGCAGTTGAAGCTTTATTCCGAAAGGCTCCCTCTCGTTTACATATCTTACCGTATCAAGCATCATTTCCCTTGTTTCATATGGCAGTCCGAGTATTATATGTGTTATGTACGGAATTCCTATATAATCCAATTTTTTTACCGCCTCATCATAAACCGATAAATGATATCCACGTCTTATATACTCTGCTGTTTTTTCATGAATCGTCTGAAGTCCAAGCTCAATCCAGATGAATTTGCTATCCGTATCAAACCCATTAGTTTTTTCATTTATAATTGACTCATTCATGCAGCTTTTTTTACAAAATTTATCTCTTAATTCCTTTAAGAGTTCAATCACCTCATCACCAAGGCAATCCGGTCTTGTTGCTATGGATATCCCAACTACATCTTCATGTGAAAGTGCCTCTGTCCATATTTTACGCAGATACCCAATATCTCCGTATGTATTGGTAAACGCCTGGAAGTAGATAACAAATTTATCGCCAAACTTCTTATCAAATCTGTCAATACCTGTCTTTATCTGTTCGGAAACGCTTGAATCTTTTACATCCACCGCAAAATCACCGCTTCCTCCACTGCTGCAAAAGATACAGCCGCGACTTCCGAGAGTCCCATCCCTGTTAGGACAGGACAGTCCAGCATTCACGGCTATCTTATAAATCTTTTCACCATATGTATTTTTAAAATAAGCATTTAACGAATAGTAGGGCTTGTCCAGCCACTCTTCTTTCCTATATTCCATATTACAAACCGCTCTAATTTGCTTTCTTAATAAAAACTACTGATATTACCACCTATACCTGTGAAGCTGTCCCTGCTCCTCAAGTCCCGGAAATCCCTGCTGCCTCAATGCCTCATAGAGTATAACAGCCACCGAGTTAGACAGATTGAGCGAGCGCTCCTCCGGCATCATAGGGATACGTACACAGGTTTCCTTATTATCAAGCAAAATCTCCTCCGGTATGCCGGCACTCTCTTTTCCAAACATTATATAGGCATCCTCTTCATAGGTTACATCCGTATATGTCTGCTTTGATTTGGTTGTTGCCATATAAATTTTCGCACCGGGATTTTTATCCAGAAAATCCTGATAGTCATCATAGATGGTCACATCAAGCTTCTCCCAATAATCAAGTCCGGCGCGTTTTAACATCATATCATTTATGCGAAAGCCCAAAGGCTCTATAAGATGAAGCCTCGTGCCCGTCGCAACACAGGTACGTCCTATGTTACCCGTGTTCGCCGGCATTTCAGGCTCCAGAAGTACTATATTAAGCATTCTTTTCCCTCAGTCTGGTTATGAAATTATTTATCCTTCCCATAGCCTCTCGTAATTCATCTATGGAATATGCGTAAGAAATTCTAAGGAAGCCCTCTCCGCAGTCACCGAAAGCGGTTCCCGGAACAACCGCAAGTTTCTCCTCCTGAAGAAGTCTTGTAGCAAACTCATCACTCGTAATTCCGAACTCCTTTATACATGGGAACATATAAAATGCACCCTTCGGCTCAAAACAAGGAAGCCCCATCTCCTCAAACTGCTTTAGCAGAAAATGTCTTCTCTTATCGTAGGACTCTCTCATCTTCTCAATATCCTTATCGCCCTCTTTTATGGCGCTTATGGCTGCATACTGGCTGGTTGTAGGAGCACACATGATTGCAAACTGATGAACCTTTGTCATCTGCTCAGCAATTACCTGTGGAGCAAGCGCATAACCGAGTCTCCAGCCTGTCATAGCGTAGGCCTTTGAAAAACCGTTTATGATAACTGTTCTTTCCTTCATATCCGGAAATGAACCGATGGTACAATGCTTTTCGCCGCCATATGTAAGCTCTGAATAAATCTCATCCGAGATAACAAATATATCCTTTTCCTTACAGATATTTGCAATAGGTTCAAGATCCTCTCTGGTCATAATTGCACCTGTAGGATTACTTGGGTATGCAAGTATAAGTATCTTGGTTTTGTCGGTTATTGCTGCAAGTAATTCCTCCGGTGTGAGTCTGAATTCATTTTCATTTTTAAGCTCGATTGTAACCGGTACACCACCTGCAAGCTCAACGCAAGGTACATAAGAAACATAACACGGCTGTGGTATAATAACCTCGTCACCCGGATCAAGCATGGCACGAAGTGCAACATCTATGCCCTCACTGCCTCCGACCGTAAGAAGTGCCTCCTTCTTATAGTCATAGTCAACATCATATTTTCTCTTGTACCATTTACAGATTTCCTCTCTCAGTTCGAGAAGACCTGAATTTGATGTATAGAAGGTTCTTCCCTTTTCAAGAGAATAGATACCCTCCTCACGGATATGCCATGGTGTATCGAAGTCCGGCTCACCAACACCGAGTGAAATAGCCTCCGGCATCTCACTTACTATATCAAAAAACTTTCTTATGCCCGAAGGCTTAATATCCTGAATTGTCTTAGATAATGGATTTCTCATGGAATAATTGCCAACCTTTCATCTTTTTTCTCAACGTCAAATATTATGCCGTGATCCTTGTATTTCTTAAGAACAAAATTAGTAGAGGTACTTACAACAGTTTCCATAACTGCAAGCTTATTTGATACAAACATGGAAACCTCTTTAAGTGTCTTTCCCTGGAGTATAACGGTAAAATCAAATGCACCCGCCATAAGATACACTGCGCTCACTTCTTCGAAGTTGTATATTCTCTCTGCGATTTTGTCAAAGCCCTGTCCACGCTGTGGAGTAACCTTAATCTCGATAAGTGCCGTAACTTTTTCCTCTGCAACCTTATCCCAGTCAATCATGGTATGATAACCACATATAATCTTCTTATCCTCCATAGCCTTGATGTCCGCCGCGACTGCTGCCTCATCAAGTCCGAGCATATCCGCTATATCCTTAACGGAAAGCTTGCTGTCTGTTTCCAAAAGCTTTAAAATCTCAGTGTTCATACTTAACCTCTTTTCCACCACGACTTGCGTGATTAATATTTTTTATCAAAATTAATTTAATATACCACCTTATAAATTTCATCACCCTTAACCGGCGAAAGGAATCTCTGTTCCGGTTCTTTTACATCACCAAGCATAACTACCTTATTATTGTCATCGGTTACTCTGCCGATAGTTGCCACGGGCAATCCTTTTTCGTTCTCTGACTCACCTCTCACAACCGCAATCACTGCTCCGGTTCCGTCCAGCATATAAGGATTGATGTCAAAAAACTCACATATCTCAACCGTTTCCTGCTTAATCGGTATTCTTGCATGATTTATATTTATTCCATGCTTTATCTTAACTCCAAGCTGCCAAAGCGCACCGTATATGCCACCATGCGAAACATCATGCATGTAAAGCACATTTTTTCCAAATGTATCGACTAAAAACCGAACCTTATCTTTTATAGCATATTCCTCTTTGTTAAAATATGCTCCTTCTATGTAGCTATATGCAAATCTTTTACCAAGCTCATCTCTCTTACTTCTTGCGATAATATCCGTACCCATAAGTCCGGCATATCCAAGCATGATAATTCTGTCGCCCGGTGCAATTTTATTTATATCTCCGGCAAACACTTCACAATTATCTTTTCCATTATCTCCGGCCACCGAACCGTAGACCGTAACTACAAAGCTTGCCTCGTTATATGCCCTTCCGACCTCGGTGTGACCTCCGAGTATCTGTATGTCCTCTTCGTCCGCCAGAGAATTAAACTCCTTCATATAAAGCTTGATATCTGCCTCGCTTACTGACTCGGGAAGCAGCATAACAAGCCTTACTCCAACAGGCTCGGCGCACGAAACGGCAAGATTATTCATTGCCTTAATCCATGCTATATACGGATTGCAGGAAACACCCTCGCAGGATACCACATCTTTCGCAAGGGAAAAATCATTTCCTATTCCAACGCCCTGCTTTAAATCCTTGTTATGTTTTCTGACATGCTTTATAACCGAACGTGTATTAACAAGTTCATTTAAGGTTCCAAGTTCCATAGAGCCCTCATTTATCTCAAACTATATCAATTCTCTCAAATTATTTACTAAACTTATATTCGCAAAAATATCTTTCAAATCATCTATTTTACTTCTATATCCAAAATACATCCTTGAAGCTTCTTTACTTAACAGTTACTCCATAGGTGCATCTGCAGGAGGATCCTCAGCCGGTGCCGGATCAGCAGGCGCTTCAGCAGGAACCGCCGGTGTATCGACAGGTGTTTCAGCTGGTGCGTCTACCGGTACCTCCGAAGGTGTTTCATCAGGATTTTCAGAAACCTCCTCCGGTGCATCAGGTCCTACGGTTACATGCTCCGGTGTCGACATATACTGACTGGTATTAATCTTTATGGAATCAGTAAGCTGTCCATCCACATATACATGTTTCCAAAGCTCTGCCACATATCCGGTATGAGCTTTCTGGGTAACATTTCTTGTTCCCACCGGAAGACTGTTGTCCACATCAACTATTGCCTCACCCGGTGATATGGTTTCTACCAAAACCGATTCAAATTCCAGGGTTCTGTTTTCAGGTCTTGTTTCCTTTCCAAAGAGTGCAAATGTAATCTGTCCGTTTTCACAAGCACCTGCTATATAGATTGGTGTATCCGTATTATTTCTGAATTTAAAATTCTTTACATCTCCTGAGATAGCCGCGTCCTGAGCAAGCTTGACATATCCAACCGTAAGACTGTGATTGGCACGCTGCGTAACCTCAAGCTCCGCATATAATACTGCGTTATATAAAGTAGTCGAAACCTGACATACACCTCCGCCAAGTCCCTGAACCACCTGTCCGTTGCTATACTCGGCTGCATAATGATAACCATTTTCCTCAGTGTACGGTCTTATGGTTGCATCGGTATCAAATTCCTCTCCCGGCAAAACCAGAGTTCCGTTAATAAAATTACATGCATTTTCAACATTTGCCATACGTCCGGCATCACCACTGTAGGTGGTCGTATATTCACCCAGCTTGTCGGTTATTCCGTTTAAAGCATCACTTGTAACCTCCGGCTCTGACTCAGTATATACCAGCTCCATACTTACGCTGCCAAAATCCGTAGTCTGATTAATTACATTTTGAAACTGCTCTATGCTTGCCTGGCTGTCAACCGCAATACCGACAGACTCAGGCTGTATCTGAAATGAGCCGTCCACCATCTCAATAGATGCCGATGACGGTTCAACATTAAATCCTGCAAATACATTTTCCAAATTAGTATAGGCATCACCGCTTAAAGAAAAATTAAGCTCGAGCTCTTTTGTTCCGCCGTTTTCAAGCTCCTTTGTTTCCTTGTATCTCTTTAAAACATTTCCTTTACGTCCGTAACTGTAAGCTGCTTCAACTACTTTTCCGGCATCGGTTGAAACACCTATATCGGAAAGCGGAACAATAACCGATTTATCCTTACAGGTAAATGTTACAGCCGAAGCATTTACACTGTCTACATACGAAGCACACGCATTTTTTGCTTCATCAAGAGTCATCCCGCCAACATTGATACTACCCACATAGACATTTGGAAGTATTCTTCCGTCGGAAGAGATATTACCCTGTGGTGTCTCCTCTGATTGAACGGACTGTGTATCCGTTTCCTCGGCGTGAACACTACTTACTCCAACAAACATAGTCAAAAATAATAATACCGAAACAGCAAAAACAAGACCGCTTACTTTTATTTTTTTATATACACAAAGCATATTATTTTTCATTAATAAACCGCCATCCTTGAAAAAAAATAATAATAATGGTATCCTATCTTATAATGCAGATACCAAAAGAGTTATCACCATAGCCAAAACCAAAACTATACATATTATGGCAGATATAAGCTTTTGTTTTTTCTTGTTATTAAAATTAATCATTACCTTAGTACCTCCTGAAAGGAAAAATTATGGGTTACGTAAATTATATTATAATATGTGCAACTTTACTGATTGGCTTTGCCGCCTTTCGTGCCATAGCATATCAAAACAAAAAAGCCAAACGCTCACTTGCAGAATTCTGGAATCGCGAAAGCGAAGCTAATTCTGTAAGACGTGCAGATATATCCAATCTTGATTATATCACGTTATCTTTTGATAAACTGCCTATAAATGAGGTAAAAAATGCCGGTTTTTCTGACATTTATGACGAACTGATACGGCTTTCCGAAAAAAAGTTCATAAATCTGTCCGAATATACCAATACCGATCTTAAAATGATGTACGGTCCGGCAAACCTTGAAGCCTTAAGCGAGTACGACAATAATTACAGTCAGCTGATACGACTTTTAAATAAGCTCTCAAAAGAATTTATTAAAATTGATAAAACTGATGCCGCCAAAAAAGTCCTTTGTTACAGCATCGAAATCGGTTCGGATTTAAGCACCGACTATGAAATGCTTGGCAAGATATACCTTGATTCAAAGGATACAGCCGGCTTCAAAAAGCTTGAAGAAAAAGCCGCGGATATAAATTCTTTGTCTAAAAACCTTATCATAAGCAAATTAGATAACGTTAAAGCTCATAAAAGTTCCAACTGATATTTACCTAAATCTGTAAAATTATGCTGATTAATAGCCGGAATATAAGCTGTTAATCAGCTTTTTTCTTGTTTTTATTTGACGGACATACTCCTGCCAAAACACATTCATCGCACTTTGGTCTTCTTGCTATACAAATCTTTCTTCCATGTGCGATAATCTGAAGATTATAAAGTATCCACTGTTCCTTCGGCAGACATTTCATAAGATCATATTCTATCTTAACAGGGTCCTGCTCCTTGGTAAGCCCCAGCAGATTGGAAATTCTCTTTACATGAGTATCAACCACAATGCTTGGCTCATCGAAAATGTTGCCTCTTATAACATTTGCGGTTTTTCTGCCTACTCCCGAAAGCTTCGTCAATTCATCGATATCCGACGGAACCTCACCGCCATGTCTTTCAATAACCTCATTTGCACAGGCTATGATATTTTTTGCCTTATTCTTATAAAAGCCTGTCGAATAAATATCCTTTTCAAGCTCTGACTGCTTTGCTTTTGCAAAAGCATACACATCCGGATATTTTACAAACAAATCTTTCGTCACGATATTGACTCTGGCATCTGTGCACTGGGCACTTAGAATTGTTGCAACCAAAAGCTCCCAGGCATTATCATGGTCGAGATACGTTTTAAAATCCGTTCCGTATTCTTCATTAAGTATTTTTATAATCTCTTTAATTCGTTCTTTTTTAGTCATTATGTACCTTTTTTTATCTACGTATACAAATATTCTAACCTTAACTCTGCCCAAGCAGATAATTTATAAACTGCTGTGCTGTTCTTCCCGAAACTCCGCCATGGGAAAGCTCCCACATATTTGCCTTAGCGCAAAGCTCTTCATCACTTAGTGTAATCTCAGGATAGCGTTTTGCAAGCTCCGTGACAATAGTGTTAAATTCCTTCTTAGAAGGCTTGGAATAACTTATCGTCACACCAAATCTGTGAACCAGAGAAAGCTTCTCCTGCATAGTATCAGACTTGTGCATACCGTTATCCATCTCGACATCATCACGGTCGTTCCATGTCTCCTTGATGATATGTCTTCTGTTGGAGGTAGCATAGATAAGCACATTATCCGGCTTGGTCTCAAGTCCGCCCTCAATAACCGCCTTAAGATACTTATACTCTATCTCAAAATCCTCAAAGGAAAGGTCATCCATGTATATGATAAACTTGTAATTTCTGTTTTTAATATGCGATATAACGGCAGATTGATCCTTGAACTGATGCTTGTAAATCTCTATCATCCTGAGTCCCTGATCGTAGTATTCG
>JAFUEG010000053.1 GCA_017464045.1 Lachnospiraceae bacterium | reverse complement strand
CCACGTTCGGAAACAAATACAAAATTTGAATATCCGTCAACTACAGGTTGAGTTATCCCCAGAGCAAGCTGTTTTTCTTTTTCGGCAAGAAGAGCCTTCCTTACGTCTGAAAGCATAGGTATTTTCCTATTACCAGCAAAAGACTTAGGACGTTTTATAATTTGTTTATAGTGACCGTCAATTTTTATTTAAGCTACAGAGTGATTAATACTTATTATATTATTTTTAAAGTCCAAATCCTCCCATCTAATGCCCAAAGCCTCACCAACTCTGCATCCGGTACCCAAAAGAAAAATTAGAAGATTTTTAATATTTTGATGCTTCGCCGATTTCATAGCATAATTAATAAATGCAATTTGCTCATCCTCATTAAGTGCACATACCTTAGTCGGTCTCTCTCCACACTCACGTTTTATCTCCCCAATCACACCACGAGCCGGATTTTTTAAAATAATATCATCATAAACTGCCATCTCAAGCATTGGCAGAAGTATACAATCAATGCGTGCCAATGTTGAAACGCATAAATGTTTTTCGCCGGAGAGCAAATCAAGATAAAAGCCCTTTATCATTGATCGTTTAATGTCTTTCAATCTGATATTTCCTATTTTATCACGTATGTAACTGTTATAGGTTATAGTCATAGTATAAAATGTAGTCTGCTGTACAGTTTTTTTCTTATTTTCGAGATAAACCTTAGCCAAATCATTAAGCATTATCTTTTGCTTATCCACATTTAAGCCTTTGCTTATATTATCAAAATATTCTTCTTCCTTTAAACGCAGTTCTTTTAGTGTTGGAGCATAAATAGTATGTCTTTTTTTATCTTTCGTTATACGAAACATATATGTACCGTCTTTTCTCTGACTTTCGCCTTTTCTTAAAATACGCTTTCTGCTATCCATTCTTTTTTCCATCTTAATCCTCCTCTCAATAATTATCTTTTTATAATTAATTTCTTTTTTGCCCTTTTTTATTTACTGTTCACTTAACAATATATTACTATGTGCACATAGATATTTCAATTCGCATTCTCTACAAAATATATGTGCACATATATATTGAGTATTGTATATAATTTACAAACTATATTATTTGACTTTTAAAATACTATTTAGTATCATAAATTTACATAAATAATAAGGAGCACTGCCATGCAAGAGGAAAAGAAAAGCAGATATACCCCTGCACAAGCAAAAGCAGCTAAAAAATATTTGACTAATACTGTTGAAGATATCAAAATACGCGTGCCAAAGGGTAAAAAAGAATACTACAAAGCAGTCGCAAAAAAATCCGGCGAGTCATTAAACCATCTTATGATACGTGCTGTTGATACATTAATTGAAAACGAACATTTATCCGAATAGGTAGCAGAGTAAACTTCTGCTACCTATTTGAATGTTTACTCCTTATACTCATTTTCAACATAGTAAAAGAATCTTTTAACATCAATTCTTACCGCTCTGCCGATATGTAAATATGCACCGGCATCCTTTGCAATTTTAACAACTGTTCCTCTGCAAAGGTTTATATCAGACATTACCTGTTCGACCGTTTGGTACTTTGCCGATTTATTTCTGTTTGGCTTATTCATAAAATCACCCCACTTTCCAAAATAATTAAAATAAAATTTCATAAAGACATATTACTAATTAATTTTTGTAAGTTCATTACATCCGATGTCAGTATTTTGTCGGGAAATAAAAAGGACAAATTTTTTCTTGATTTAAAATTTGTCCTAAAATCACTTTTATAGTTTTTATACTTTTCACAGAGCAAGTTTCTCACCGTCGGACAAAAACCCTGTTTTTGAAATCCGGTGCATGTCACTTGTTGAGGATTTTCCCCAAACCCTAAAACGAAAAAATCCTATTTTTCTATCAGCACATTCGTGAGCGATTATACATCATCATTCTTTATACGATTTATCTTATCAATTAGAGATATCCTCATTTTATGTAAAACATTTGCATATACATCAATAACTTTTATATCTCCGTCATGTAATATCATCATATTTGATTTATGTGCAATATGATTAATTCCCTCACCTATATAGGAAAGTTCATCCATAATTTTCTTTAAATCTCTTCTTAACAAGATATACTTTCCTGCCTCACTGTTACATAAAATAAGCTCCCTTATAAATTCCGACTCGCTCATTCTTAATTTTTCACTTTTCCTTTTTGCCGTATCTGCCGTTACCTCATCAAAACGATAATGCTTTCTAAGCTTATAATGCATATTAATCATCCTCCTTCAATTTTTTTACAAACAAAAAATGCCATACGATCAAATCGCACAGCATTTACTCTTTTACTGATTACAGCATAACATATAAACAATACGTATTCAATTGTACAAAATTGTAAAGAATTGCATTTTATATGCCTGCTGATTTATATGATTATTTCATGCAATCGGCAAGTTTTTTTCATAGCTTTCTGTATAAACGATAGCACATCCTGAAGTGTATTTCAATTAATATGGATTAATATTAATTATTATTTTTCCAAAGAATTAATTGTATGAATATAAAACAAAATATTTATGTGTGTACATCTAGTTATAAATAGCAAGACACGCATTTTGTACACACAAATGCATTCTTGTTCTGGGACACCCCTAAAACCCCAATTTATAACCATCTTTAT
>JAFUEG010000052.1 GCA_017464045.1 Lachnospiraceae bacterium | reverse complement strand
TTCTTTAATATTTTGTTTTGGATCTTCAAGATAGGCAGCTATCAAATCCTTCAGATGAATAACTCCTATTATGTTATCTATATCCTCTTCATAAACAGGATATCTGGAAAAGCTGTTTTCCAATGCAAAATTTAATGCTTCTTCCACATCTACGGTATCCTCAAGTGCAATTATCTTCTGCCTGCTGGTCATGATGTCTCTTGCATTTTTATCGGAAAACTCAAAGATGTTGGATATCATTTCAGCTTCATTTTCTTCTATTACACCCTGTTCGTGACCTTCCTCAACCATGGAGAGAATGTCCTCTTCAACCTTTTCCTCATTTATCTTCTTTGAAAAAAACTTTTTTAAGCCCACGGGCCCACTTGCCATAGTATTTCTCCTTATTTTTATCGTTTCATAAACTTGATAAGCTTCTGAAATTGACATATATTTTAATATTTACAACTCCAGACTTATCTTCAATGCTTCATTAACTCTTCGTATGATATTGTTATCAAGATGACAAACCTTTTCTTTTAGTCTTTGCTTGTCAACGGTTCTAAGCTGTTCCAATAGTATAACAGAATCCTTGGCTATATCGCAATACCTTGAATCAAGTTCAACATGTGTTGGCAGCTTTGCTTTATGTAGCTGTGAAGTAATCGCTGCTATAATTACTGTCGAACTGTGTTTGTTGCCTGCCTCATTCTGTATGATAAGTACCGGTCTTATTCCACCCTGTTCCGAACCAATTACCGGTCTTAGGTCTGCATAATAAATGTCGCCCCTTCTGATTATCAATTTCTTCACACTCCTATAGTCATTAATTAACTAATCAAAGTATTTCCAATAATCAACCGGTATATTCAATTTAGTTTTCTTTTGTTAAACCAGATAGTTTACACAGATGTTTTCCTTGCCTTCTTCGTAGTAAACTCTCGGAACTCGTCTTGCTATGTTACAAACAAGCTCATAATTAAAGCTTGCTGCAGGTTCCGCAACCTCTTCAACAGTAATACATGCATCCTCCGAGCTTCCGATAAGAATGACCTCATCACGCAGCTTCGCCTCTGGGATATCCGTTACATCCACCATTATCTGATCCATGCAGACCCTTCCGAGTATAGGTGCGTATTTACCATGTATTATAACTCTTCCTCTTCCCGACTGTGCTCTTGGATATCCGTCTGCATATCCGACAGTTACAGTGGCAATCCTTGTTTCCTTGTCGGTAACAAAGGTCCAGCCATAGCTTACGCCTACTCCCGCAGGAAGTGTTTTTATGTGTGCAATATGTGCAACCAGCGACATCACAGGTTTTATTATAACAGACTTGTCAACCTCATCCGAAGGATAAAGTCCATATGTAACTATGCCAAGTCTGATCATATCAAACTCATTGTCCTTAAGCTCCATGGTTCCGGCAGAATTGTCTATATGCTTGATTGCAAAGCTCATACCCTTTTTCTCAAGCTCCTCTATAAACCATTTGAATTTTTCCTTTTGACCTAACGCTGCAGTCTTGTCAAATTCATCTGCCTTTGCATAGTGTGTAAATATGCCTTCGATATCAAGTCCTTCCAGTTCCTTAAGCTTTGCTGCTTCATTTACACCATTATCATCCGTTAAAAAGCCGATACGTGACATACCTGTATCAACCTTAATATGTACCTTTGCCTTTTTACCCTTAGACAAAGCAAGCTCAGACAATATCCTGCATTCCTCAACATCATAAACTGCCTGTGTTATATTATATGCAATAAGCTTGTCATAATTATCCCTATCAGTATAACCTATTATCAGGATAGGTGTATCTATGCCGGCATTTCTAAGTTCAACTGCCTCATCTATGGTTGCTACTCCAAAATAATCCGCAATATCTAAAGTACGCTTTGCCACCTCCACAGAACCGTGTCCATAGGCATCCGCCTTTATTACAAGCAGAACTTTCATATCAGGCTTAACCAGAGACTTCATGGTTTTGACATTATATCTTAAATTATCAATATTTATCCCTGCATATATTCTGTTGTAACCCTCTTTTTCTGTTGACATTTTATACCTCCCGATTAACAAACCGAAATAAATATTATTCACTTTAAAGAAGCTGATTTTTATTTATACTGTTATAGCTCTCATATCCTTCAAGAACCTTGGTTATACTCTTTACTATATCAGTTGCTATCATGCTGTATCTTCCCTTTTCTACAGCAGCAAACTTGCCCGCCAGACCATGCATGCATACACCAAGCTTTGCAGCCTCAAATATATCCATTCCCTGTCCAACAAGTCCGGCAAGAATTCCTGAAAGCACATCTCCCGAGCCGCCTGTTGCCATACCGTTATTGCCTGTCATATTGACATAAGCATGAACATCACTGTCAGCAACTATTGTTCTTGAATCCTTAAGAACCACTACTGTATTATACTCCTTAGCAAAATCTCTTGCTATATCATATTTATTTTCTTTTATCTCTCCGGTCTTTCTATCTGAGAGTCTGGACATCTCCATAAGATGTGGAGTTACTATCACTTCAGCATTGGTATTTTTTAGCCATTCCGTATTTTCAGATAATATATTTAATGCATCCGCATCTGCGATGATTTTTTTATCATAGTTTTCAAAGGTAAGCCTTACTACTTCCTTCGCATAATCACTTGTGCCAAGCCCCGGACCGATAACTATAACATCTGACCATTTGAGAGTATCCATAACTGCATCTGATATGGAAGTCTTATCATTTATATCATAGGTCTTAAGCATAGCCTCAGGAAGTCTTTGCTGGATTATCTCTCTGTTTTCTTCAGTAGTACAAACCTTTACAAGACCGCAGCCCATTCTGTATGCCGACTCCGCAGCAAACATACAGGCTCCCGCCATATTTTTACTGCCTGCTATAATACCTATCTTGCCGTAGCTTCCCTTGTGGGAATCCACCTTACGTGCAGGAAGCTTTTCCTCCACGTCCTTTTCATCATAGGTATATAATCTTGGGGATATCTGATCTATAACATGAGCTGGAATTCCGATAGATGAAACTATAACATTTCCGCTGTACTCAAAGCCTGCACCTGTTATCATACCAAGCTTCATAAGCTCAAAGGTTATGGTTGTGTCTGCCTTAAAAGCTGTATCAAGTATAAAGCCCGTATAGGAATCTATTCCCGACGGAATATCTATGGCAATCTTATATGCATCAAGGTCATTCATTATATGTATGGCTTCTGCATGTCTTCCGTGTACGGAACGGTTTAATCCCACTCCAAATATACCATCTATAACAACATCATAGCCGTAGTCTATTATCTCATCGACAAAATTAAGGTTAAGCTTTTTTGCGATATTGTACTGCTGCTTAAAGCCTTCACTTTGTTTGGATATTTCATTTATCCAGTATATATCAACCTTGTATCCGTCCTCATGAAGCATACGTGCAACGGCAATTCCGTCACCGCCGTTATTACCGCTTTCAACTACCACAAGTACCTTTTTTCGTCTGTCAAATCTTTCAGATACAAATTTGAAAACACAAAGTGCTGCTCTTTCCATAAGCACCATCTGGGGTATCCCTATC
>JAFUEG010000051.1 GCA_017464045.1 Lachnospiraceae bacterium | reverse complement strand
TATGATGGAATGTTCCATGTGTTCCAGATGGGAGCTAAGTTAATGCCTGAGTCTATGAATGCGTGGACTGAGGTTGGAAGATTCTTAAATGCACTGTGAGAGATATGATTTAAGTATTAATTTCCTAATGCTACGGCAGTTTTATTGTAAGGAGAATAATTATGAGAACTGCACTTTTTCAAATGAATATAATATGGGAGAATAAGGCACAAAACTTAGATAAGGTAAGATTGTGCCTTGATTTATTACTGGAGAAGAATGTGGATTTGCTTCTTCTTCCGGAGATGTCACTTACGGGATTTTCAATGAATACTAAGGCTACAGGCGAAGAAGATAATTATACGGTCGAGCGGACAAAAGAGCTTGCCTTAAACTATGGTATAGGTATAGGCGTCGGTTGGACGAAAAAAGGTGACGACACATTATGCGAGAATCACTATACATTAGTTGGAAAAACAGGAGAAATATTGTCTGACTATGTAAAGATACATCCGTTTAGCTATGATAATGAGGATAAGTATTTTCGGGGAGGAGATAAAATATCAATCTGCAGATTTGGGGATTTTTCTATCGGAACGGCAATATGCTATGATTTAAGATTCGGGGATATATTTATGAAGATGTCTGAAAACGCAGATATGATTGTTATACCTGCTAATTGGCCGGCTGCAAGGGTTATACATTGGGATACTCTGCTTAGGGCAAGAGCCATAGAAAATCAATGTTATATAATAGGTATTAACTGCGCAGGTATGGTAAATGGTAAAAAATATTTGGGACATTCTGTAATGATTAATCCTGTTGGAGAGATTGTAAAACCGAATATGATTTTGGATATAAATAATAATTTTTATGATACTAACAGCTTTGATGAAGATGTTGAAGACGCTGTATTAATCTATGATATATCAAATGATGTGCATAAGATAAGAGAAGATTTTCCTGTAAGAAACGATAGAAGACCGGATTTATATAATACTTTGTAGATTGCTTTTATTTCATATTCTTAATTCTGTAATTAAAAAATTAAAAATTTCTTAAAACAATACCGACTTTTTTCTTAAACGGATATCTGACATAATGTGACATATAGAGGAGGGATAAAATGTACAGCATATTAGTATGTGATGATGAAAAGGATATAGTTGAAGCGCTTACTATATATCTTGAAAGTGAAGGCTATAACATTTACAAGGCATATAATGGGACTCAGGCAGTTGAAATGGTAGAGAATAATGATATACAGCTTGTGTTGCTGGATATAATGATGCCTGAAATGGACGGAATTACAGCTATGAATATGATTAGAAAGAAAAGTAATCTTCCTATCATACTTCTTACAGCAAAAGGTGAAGATACGGATAAGGTCTTAGGGCTTAGTGTGGGAGCTGATGATTATATTACGAAACCTTTTAATCCTGTAGAGGTTATCGCAAGAGTTAAGGCACAGTTAAGACGTTATATTACACTCGGCAGCAGTGTGATAAATGACAAGAAGGACAAGCTTATAATAAGAGGAATAGAGCTTGACGATAAGGCTAAGAGTGTGACCTCTGACGGTAATCCTATAGCGCTTACACCGATAGAATATAAGATCCTAAAACTTTTGATGGAGAATCCGGGAGTGGTTTATTCACCAAAGCAGATATACAGAGAAGTGTGGCAGGATGCACCGCTCGGCGCAGAAGGAACAGTTGCAGTACATATAAGACATTTGAGGGAGAAAATCGAGATTGATCCTTCCGAACCAAGATATCTTAAAGTTGTATGGGGACAGGGATACAAGTTTGAATAAAGGAAGTGTAATAATGGACAAATTAAGGAAAAGTACATTATTTAAAGTTATAATTATAATAGTTTTTATGGTGTCACTCTTAGCTTCTGCCATAAGTGGCATCGTTTCAGTCAGCCTCTATGTGGAACATGCGCTTACAAAGCGCGGCAAGGAGGGGCTTAAGAATGAGATTATAGAGTCTATTGCACCGGAGTATAATGAATGGGCGCGCGAATACTATCAAAGATTTATTAATGGGGAGAATACATATTCTGACCATGATTTTTTCTCAGAGGAGAACATGAACTATGCATTTAAGGCACAGGTTATAGGGTCTGCAACTTATCCTATGCTTACAAATTATGAGACAGAGGATTATCAGTACAAAAATACTTATTTTACTGAGATAAAAATTGATGAGGATTATGATTATTACGAGCATAAGTTATCCAAGAAAGATATTGTTAATTCCGAAGCATATATGATGCTTAGCTTTAATGATGTGATAAGTCTCGGATTATTAGATGCGGATTTTTCCGGAATGGAATTGTGGTACGAATCAGATTATGATGATGTTATATTAATTAATGCTAATCTGGTAAATACTTTAAGAGAAGATTTCATTAACAAAAACGGATATGATTATTTCAGAAATGATGATTTGGATGATTACAAAGTGACTGAAGCAGACACGGACAGTGTGGAAGCTACCACTGCATACGACTATGATGATAGCTATGACTATAGCGAAATATATTATGATTATGAAGAACTTATGTATTATGGTGACGGATATGAATATGTATATCATGATTACAGCGATTTTTACGATGTGGACAAACAACGTGATAAGATAGAT
>JAFUEG010000050.1 GCA_017464045.1 Lachnospiraceae bacterium | reverse complement strand
CTGTCTTCCGTATTCACCCACGACATAAAGCTTTACATTATTATGCCTTCGCATCTCCTCATCCGCAGCAAGGATAATATTATGATTATATGCACCTGCCAGTCCCTTATCCGCAGTGATTACAAGATAAGCGTATCTTTCGGCAGGCTTTCTTCCTGTCTCAGGATAAAAATACATACTTTTAACATCGGATTTTGTTTCGAATATCCTCTTTATCTCGCGTTCGACAATATCAAAGTAAGGCCTTGCCGCATCAAGCTCAAGCTTCGCCTTTCTCATCTTTGTCGAAGCTATAAGATACATGGCATTGGTAATCTTCTTTGTATTCTTAACGCTCGTAATTCGGTTTTTAATTACCTTTGCACTTGGCAATCCTACTCACCGTCCTCATTTACCATACCCTCAAGGTATTCGTCGCAGAACTTCTTTGCCTCATCTATAATAGTCTGCTTATCGTCATCGGATAAGAGACCTGTATCATCTATGGTATTACAAAGTGTCATGGCATTTGCATGGAAATAATCAAAAAGCTTATTTCTAAAATCCAGCATGCTCTCAAGCGGTATATCCTGCATAACATGAGCGGTAGCCGAAACAAGGGTTATAACCTGCTCATGCAGCTTCATCGGATGGCTCTGTGGCTGTCTTAAGAGTCTCATAAGTCCCTGACCGTAAACCAGCTGTCTTTTGGTCGCATCATCAAGGTCACTTGAAAACTGGGTAAATACCTCCATCTCCCTGTACTGTGCGAGGTCAAGTCTTACACCGCCGGCCGCCTTTTTCATAGCCTTGGTCTGTGCAGCTCCACCTACACGGGATACGGAAAGTCCGACATTTACCGCAGGTCTTTGTCCCGAGAAGAAAAGCTCGCTCTCAAGGAATATCTGACCGTCAGTTATAGATATAATATTGGTCGGAATATATGCTGAAACATCTCCTGCCTGAGTTTCTACTATAGGAAGCGCAGTAAGTGAACCGCCACCTCTTTCGGCAGACAGATGTGCAGAACGCTCCAAAAGTCTTGAATGAAGATAAAATACATCTCCCGGATATGCTTCACGTCCCGGTGAACGCTCAAGCAAAAGACTCAAAGCTCTGTATGCAATCGCATGCTTTGATAAATCATCATATACCATAAGCACGTCCTTACCCTGCTCCATCAAATATTCTCCCAAAGCGGTACCCGCGTAAGGCGCGATATACTGAAGCGGTGCAGGATCGGAAGCCGATGCATTTACAACTATGGTATAACCCATGGCATCATGCTTATTTAATGTACCGACGAGCTGCGCAACACTGCTCGCCTTTTGTCCTATGGCAACATATATACATATAACGCCGTTACCCTTCTGATTGAGTATTGTATCAAGGGCAACCGTTGTCTTTCCTGTCTGTCTGTCACCTATGATTAACTCTCTTTGTCCTCGTCCTATAGGGAACATGGAGTCAATGGATAAAAGTCCGGTATCCATCGGTTCATTTACCGGCTGTCTGTCTATAATACTTGGTGCAGGTGTCTCCAAGGCACGATAATCAGATGCTGCTATGTCACCCTTATCATCAATAGGGTTACCGAGAGCATCTACAACTCTGCCTACAAAGCCATCACCTACGGCAATACCTGCAGTCTTTTTAGTTCTTCTTACCAGACTTCCGTCTGTTATCTCATCATCCTCACCAAAGAGGATAACTCCTATCTCACCACGTCTTAAATCCTGAACCATACCCTTTACACCGGATTCAAAGACTACTATCTCGCCATACCTAACCGAGTCAAGACCTTCCACAACGACTATACCGTCACCTACGGTTTTGACCTTACCCTCTTCCTCAGCAACCGCCTCAAGCTCAAAGTCTTCAATAGACTTTTTAAGGAGGGTAATCATCTGATCAGGCTGTGACTTGCTGGCATATCTCATGGAAATCTCATTTAACTTATCCTTAAACTGGGCAAATCTTCCTTCAGGAGTCCAGTTAAATATTTCCGTGTCATAAATGAGCTTAAAGCCTCTAATTTCTTTATCTTCTACCCATTCAAGGCTTATATCCTCATTATATTTCTGCTTAAGAAAGCTCTCAAATCTTGCCTTTTGTTCCTGTGTGGGTGCTGCCTTGGCATAGAGATATGCATTACGCTTTTCGGGCATTTTATTCTCCATCCTTTACGCTCCTTTCAGCATCCTCCAAGAAAACATCATAAGCCTTTTCTATATCATCACTCATAAATATCTTTTCAGCAGCCTGACTAACCATATCGGTTATATCCCTGCTTGCACTGTTGATGATATTGGTACGGACACTCTCTGCTTCCTTACGTGCATCATCAACAATCTTATCTGCCTTTTCTTTAGCTTCCTTTTCTTTTTCAACACGCATGGTATCAAGCTCTGCAGAAGCTTCCTTTTTCTTTTTATCTATCTCTTCATCAACGCTGTTAAGTTTGTTTAGATATTCCTCTTCCTTTTCCTTAGCACTGGCAAGCTTATCATTGGCCTCATCATCAAGGCTCTTATAATGTGCCTGTCTTTTATCCATAAAATCCTTAACCGGCTTATAAAGAAGAATGTATAAACCGAAGAAAAGTATGGCAAAGTTAGCAAGATGGAGTAATATCTGCTGAAAATCAATATTAAGAGGTAATCCTGTGAGTACCATATTACACACCTCGCTTTGCTACATTACAAATACTATAAGTATCGCTACAACCAATGCATATATAACTACTGTCTCTACAAATACAAGACCGAGCATCATAAGTCCCTGAATCTTTCCGCTTGCTTCCGGCTGACGGGATACTCCCTCTGCTGACTTGGATATAGCCATACCCATTGCTATGGCACCACCGAGTGCTGCAAGACCGATTGCTATAGCAGCCGCATAAGCCTTTGAACCGGTTGAATCTGCTGCTTCAACCTCTGCATCCGCATCATTTGCACCCCCGACTGTATCTGCCTCGTTTGAAATAACTGTCTTTCCCGTATTTACCCCGTCTGTTGAAACAACGGTTACTGTCTGAGTTTTTGTATCATCCTTAGCCTGAGTAAGCTTTGGTGCCGCAAAAACAAAAACTGTCATAAGCACGATTATTATTGCTAAAATTACTGGTACTTTTTTTGAAATTCTTATATTCATTATTTTATCCTCCAATTTATATAAAAATATATGTTACATATTTATTATCCGGATTAATTTCTTATCTTACTGTATAGTCTTAAATCCTGATAGTAATCATATTATGCTTCCTGAACCTTCACATCCGGCTCGGCATCATTTTTATTCTTATTCTTCTTTTGCTTCTTTTCCTTATGTCTAGGCGGTTCAGAAACCTCTCCGTAGAATATCGCCGTAAGCAGTGTAAGCACGTATGCCTGAATAAGCGCATGCAGTAATGTGAAAACCACGCCTACCACTACCGGAAGCAATATCGAAAGTCCCAAGGTAAAGTATATAAGCTCTGTAACAAGCATACCCGAAAGGAGCGCTCCGAAAAGACGGAAGCTCATGGATAGCGGAAGTGAGAATTCCTTCAATGTAAGTCCCACACCTCTTAGCTTGTTATTCATAATACCACCGGACATTATAATCAGATACGATAGGCATCCCATCATAATCGCTCCATTTATATCGGCAAGAGGTGCCGGAAGTGATATGGAATGTCCTTCGGTAGTTATTGCCTGAATTCCAAACAGTTCAAAGCAAGTACCCGTAAATACATAGGTTCCCGTTGCAAATATATATGCTCCCAAAAATCCGTTGCTGTGCGGACTGTTTGTCTTTGCCAAATTATCAAAAAATCCAACCCAGGTTTCCAATACCAATTGGAATTTTCCAGGCACATTTTTGAATCTCGGTATAACAAAGATCCTCACAATCAGTGCAAAGATAAGTATGATTCCGGTCACGGTAAATCCTGCAATAAGCGAAGGATTAACGGAAAGTCCGAAAAGACTTATCTTGTTTTCCTCGTGGAGCACCGCATCTCTCATCATTTCCTTAATCGTTTCATGCTTCTCCACCGCTCCGTTTGTAAATGCAATTCCGGCTGCGAGTAGAAGCTCGATAACGATGAGCAAAATGATGGCAGTAGTCCTTTTCTTTTTACTCAAACTAAAGACTCCTTTCTCTTCCCAAAAAAACGTGCCTAAGCACGTTTTTTATTTATTATTCCACTACATGAATTGTAAGATTAATTATCTCATTAGTATCTGTAGCAATAAGACTTACAGTTACTGTACCCGGTTGAAATCCATGAACAGTAAATCCCTTAATATTGGAATTTCCATCATATGCTTCAGATGTTGTCTCAATCCATGCAATATCAGAACTGGTCTGTTCATAATAAATTCCATTATCCGGATTTTCGACAAATATTGTAAAGGTTGCTTCTTCACCGGATTTTAACGTAATATCCTTTGCAGAGATAAAGTAATCAAGATATCCCCCTGAAGTACCATATGAATTAAGGTAATTAATTATCGTCTCATATCTTCCTGAAACACTTTGCGCATCTGAAATCTGAGTATTTAAATCATCTATTGTTGTATCTTTTTCACTAAGCTTAGTCTCATAATCGGCTTTCAACGTTTCAATTTCAGCAAGAGAATTATCTTTTTCTTTCTTTAAATTTTTAACTTTTTTATCATAATGAAGATAACCCCATACACATAATCCCACTAATCCACATATCAAGACCAAAGATATTATAGTATACGCAATTACACCTCCACTCGATTTTTTAACCGGTTTACTATCTTTTTTACCATTCGTAGTATTAGATTGGTTTGATGGACGGTTGTTTTTTTGTGAAACAGCCTGCTCGCGATTCATCGGTGATTGCTGCATTGGTCTTTGTCCCTGATTCATCGGTGGCTGCTGCATTGGTCTCTGACTCTGTCCCATTGGTGGCTGCTGCATTGGTCTCTGACCCTGTCCCATCGGTGGCTGCTGCATTGGTCTCTGACCCTGTCCCATCGGTGGCTGCTGCATTGGTCTTTGTCCCTGATTCATCGGTGGTTGCTGCATTGGTCTTTGCCCCTGATTCATCGGTGATTGCTGCATTGGCCTTTGTCCCTGATTCATCGGTGGTATATTGTTCTGTACCATAGCATTTCTTTTTGCATTTTGAAACTCTTCCTTCATGTCAGAGGTTAATTTATCAGTATTATCTCCAAAAGAATCACCTAACATGTCCTGTGTTAAAATTGTAGTACTTTCATCATCTGAGCTGTTATAATCATTCATCTTTCTTCCTCCGTATATAATATACCTATTATTTTAACTCTATTTATAAAAGTGTCAATATCATTTTTTAATTATATCACACTATAATTGCCTTAATAATCTTCTCAGGTTCTTTCCTTTCCGAAGATATCTCATATGCGTCAATAAGCCTTCTTTTTGCCTCATCTATAATCTCTTCATCATCAGAATGTATATAAGCAAAAACCTCATCTTCTTTGATGTACTCCCCAATATGCTTTCTGATGTCTATACCAACAGCAAGATCTATGCTGCTTTCCTTGGTCTGTCGTCCACCGCCCAGGATAAGACTTACCATACCAACCTCACTGTTTTTACAGGATACTATATACCCTTCCTTGTCCATATGGACCGGAACAATATATTCGGCCTTAGGAAGTTTTTCAGGGTCATAAATCATATCCGGATTACCACCCTGTGCCTCTACAAAGTCCGCAAATTTATCAAGTGCTCTCCCACTTGTTAAAGCTTCCTCACACAGCTTTCTTGCCTCATCATAGCTCAAATTCTTTTCAGGACTCTTTAGTCCGTCCAAAGCTGTCATGTTATCATCATTAATATTTTTAGCACCAATAAGCATATATGCGGCAAGTGTGAGTGAAACCTCAAGCAGCCTTTTTATACCATAATCTACATTATTTAAGTCCTTTATTTTTAAAACCTCTATAGCCTCATAGACCTCAAGAGCATTTCCTACCTTACAGCCAAGCGGTTCATTCATATCAGTTATTATGCCAAAGGTTTTTCTTCCTGCTCCGTTCCCGATATCCACCATGGTTTTTGCAAGCGCCTTTGCATCAGCTTCATCCTTCATAAATGCACCCGAACCACACTTTACATCAAGAACTATTACGTCTGCTCCCGCAGCAAGCTTTTTGCTCATTATACTTGAAGCAATAAGCGGCAGGCTGTCAACTGCTGCCGTCACATCCCTAAGCGCATATATCTTTTTATCCGCCGGTGCAAGATTACCTGTCTGTCCCACCAGAGAAAGCTTAATTATATTTACATTATTTATGAATTCTTCCTCTGATATGGATACGTTAAAACCCTCTATAGCTTCAAGTTTATCAATTGTTCCTCCTGTGTGCCCAAGACCCCTTCCGCTCATCTTGGCTATAGGTACACCCAACGATGCAAGTATCGGTGCAACTATAAATGTAGTCTTATCGCCAACTCCGCCGGTACTATGTTTATCAACTTTAACTCCGTTTATCTTAGACAGATCAAGTCTGTCGCCACTGTCAGCCATAGCATTGGTAAGCTCTAAGGTTTCCTCACGGGTCATACCGTTAAAATAAACACACATAAGCCATGAAGCCATCTGGTAATCAGGTATCTCTCCTTTTGTAAATCCTTCGACTATGTATCTGATCTCATCCCTATCATGTACTCCCCTGTTGCGCTTTTTCATAATAAGGTCATACATTCTCATGTGCTTCACCCCTCAATAATTCTTCCAAGGAAGCTTTCTCCTATGGAATGTGTATCAGTCGTTACGTTTCCGATTAAATATTCTTCAATAGTTTTTCCTATATCTGCAAATGAATTAATTATTCCAAGATTAGTTCCCTGTTTTAATTTCCTGCCATAGATGAGAACAGGTATATACTCTCTGGTATGGTCGGTCCCTTTAAATGTCGGGTCGCATCCATGGTCTGCATTTATTATAACTATATCATCATCCGTCATGGCAGGTATAAGCTTTTCGCCAAGCCATGCATCAAATTCTTCCAGAGCATTTTTGTATCCTGTCACATCACGTCTGTGTCCATACTTCATATCAAAATCCACAAGGTTTGTAAATATCAGTCCCTCATCAACCTTTTCCATGTATTCCATGGTTTTGTTCATTCCATCTGTATTTCCGTTTGTGTGAATACCTTCCGATATACCCACATTGTCAAATATATCTCCGATTTTTCCGACCCCATAGGTTCTGATGTTTTTTTCCTCGAGATGAACCAGAACATTATCCCTGTCAGGTGGAAGAGCATAATCACGTCTGTTGGTAGTCCTTTCATAACCTGTTTCCGTGGTTATAAAAGGTCTTGCTATAACACGACCAACATTGTACCTGCCCTGAAGTATCGCTCTGGCAGTTTCACACATTTCATATAGCCTCTCAAGTCCGACCTTTTCCTCGGATGCCGCTATCTGAAATACGGAATCAGCCGATGTATAAACTATCGGATAACCTGTTTTCATATGCTCATCACCGTATTCCTGTATTATAACAGTTCCGGAAGCGACCTTATTACCATAGACACCTCCACATCCGGTTTTTTCAATAAATTCATCTATAATCTCCTTAGGAAAGCCATCCGGATAGGTAGGAAATGCTATCTTGGTATATAACCCTATCATCTCCCAGTGACCGGTTGTGGTATCCTTTCCGTTTGACATCTCAGAAGCCTTACCGTAACAGCCTGCTATCTTACTCTCAGGGTCACTGTCATAATTTGCTGCATCTGTAATGCTTTTATTAAAGCTTGTTCCATCAATATTAAAAAGCCCAAGCTTTGACATATTATCAAATCTCGCATCCGGAAATGTTTTTAAAATATGTCCAAAAGTGTCCGCACCGGCATCCCCATATTTATCCGCGTCAGGCATCTCACCCGCACCTGCGCTGTCAAGCACTATCCAAATCACTCGTCTGCCCATATATTCCTCCTACTTTACACCCAAAAACTCGTCTATTCCATCCGCTATACCACAGGCAATCGTGTTTTGGGATTCATCAGTTGCCATAAGCTCATCCTCTTTCGGATTGGTCATATATCCCATCTCCACAATCGTTACAGGCACCATACACCAGTTTATGCCACTCATGGTATCGGTCTCCCATACATACTCCTTATGTGCTCCTGTCGATAAAACGAGATTATCCAGAACACAGTCTGATAATGCGCGGCTTTTCTCATAATACTCACCGTTGTATGGATTATAAGGAGTCTGACAAATAGTCATAGCACCTTCCACAGACTGATTTTCAGAGCCATTGGCATGAATTCTTATAAATGCATCTGCCTTGGCATCATTTGCTATAGCCGCCCTTTCACTGTTGCTTATATCTACATCATTGGTTTCCCTGACCATGATAACCTCATAGCCTCTTTCAGTGAGTTCATCACGAAGCTTAAAAGCAACCATCAGATTAAGCTCATACTCAGCCAATCCCGAGGAAACGCCTCTGGTACCGCTTGAAACCTTTGCCTTCATTTCCGAAGCTCCCGGACCTATCGGTTCCTTCTCCGAATTACCCTGTGCCTGATGTCCCGCATCAATAACTACAACAAATCCGTTTTTATTGTCAGCATCTGCATCAAAAGGTGTAGCTTCTTCATATTTTATAATATCTATCTCAGTTACTTCACCCAAATCATCTATATCAGTATCAGAAGCTGTTTCCATAGTGGTTTCAGATGCAGTATCTTCATCAGCTTCGGATGTTTTTTTTACAGTGAATTCAGTATCATTTTCAGCGTCTATTTTTTTTGATCTATCCTTGCCGCATCCGGATAAAGATAAAAATATTATCACTCCTGTTAAAACTACATAAATCATATTAGTTATCTTTTTATACTTTATCCCACATTTCATTTTTAAATTTTCTTTTATTGAAATTTCGTTATTATTCTTCATATCTTATATCTGTTATTTTTATATACCTTTAGCGATAGCCCATATCCTTTTCGTATGCAATAATCACATCAAGATTAGCCCTTTCTACAGAACTTAGCACACTCTCATCAAATTCAGAAGGTGCAATTCTTCCAACATACCAGGAGCAGGAATAAAAATATGCCTGAAGTTCGTCATCATCAAACATTCTTCCATGTCTTGCATATATCTCATTTCTCGCAATTCTGCACTGTTCCTCAGTAAAACCTGTTAAATCCGACGCTGTTATATATTCCGTACTGCTGTTTTCAAGCATATATTCCTTTTTTTCAGCCTCTGTCGTTGTTTCTGTTGTCGATTCAGTGGCAGCCTGAGTCGTTGCTTCAGTTGTCATCTCCGATGTCATTTCCGTAGTAGTTTCATCTTCCGCAATTGTATCATTTTTTTCTTCAGTTGAATTATCTGGATTTGTTTCCGTAACTTGATTATCACTTTGTCCACAATACATATCATACATCTCATATATAAAGTTTTCCGAATCAGAAAGCGAATATGCAGTTCCATTAACAGCTACACACGATAGCTCTACCCCGTCATCCACATTAAACTGAATAATCACCGGTATACTTCTTCCTGAGCCAAGTTCCTTAAAATCTCCCTTTACCTGAACCAGCTTTTCTCCGTCTTCTTTAAAATAATCCCACTTCACATTATCCATAGACTTGTTGACCAATTCCCCATATGTAGTTGTGTAACTTGCATTGGTAAGTCTTATGCTCGCATCTTTAACATTTTTTATCTGTTTTTTCTTTCCAACAGAAATAAAACATATAATTGCAACGCCTACAATAATTACAATAATTGATGCACACAAAGCGATAAGCCATCCGACAGACATTTTGCCGCCTGATTTTTTATTTTTAGCAGTCTGCTTTTTAGGTTTATTCTGAGGTTGCATCTGACGGTTATACTGTGGTTGTCCATAACCTGTCTGCATATCATACTGTGGCTGTGCCGGCTGCTGATAATTTTGCGGCTGTCCATAACCTGCCTGCATATCATACTGTGGCTGTACCGGCTGCTGATAATTTTGCGGCTGTCCATAACCCGCCTGCATATCATACTGCGGCTGTACCGGCTGCTGATAATTTTGTGGCTGTCCATAACCTGCCTGAACATCATACTGCGGTGGCAAATTTTGTGGTGGCAGCTGCTGATTATCAAACTGTCCTCCATAATTTTGATTTCCGTTATTGAACTGATTATCCATTTTATCTCTCCTCTTTATTCAAATGCTTCATTGAGCATCTCAGTACCCGGAAGTACAAATCGTCCGTCCTTTATAATAAGCACCTTTGTTCCGTTAGGATGAACCGATGTGATGCTGCCAATCTCTTCATATGGAATCGTAATATCCGTATGGCAGTTAAAATATGCCTGCTTTTGTTCGGTCTTATCCTTGGAATTTCTAAGTATTGAACACTCATTGTCCTTGGCAATTATTTCCTTGCCGTCCGGATTATATAATTTCATATCCTCACTATAGCTGTAGCAGGTGTCACCAACCGCAAAATGCGGACCCATTTTTTCAACTATCAGTATCGGAAGCTTACGAAGTATGTTGAATTTTTTCGCCATCACATAAGCGACGGTATTGGTGCCTATAGCAAATTCTCCTATAGGCAGTGTCTCATGATTAAACATGAGATTTTCTTCTATAAAAGACTTGTTATCCTCCGGCTTTTCAAAGTTATCACAGGTATATCTATACATTTTTCCGTCTTTAAATTCTATATTAAGATTGATATATTTTAAATCATTAAGATATACCTCGCTTACATTAAGCACACCGTTTGTACCTGTCAAAACCGGTGAAGTAAACACCTCGCCGAGAGGTATATTTACATCCGCAAGGCAATTATCAAAATTTGTTTCCTTATCCGGATTGTCAAGCTTATGGAGCATAACCTTAATGTCGGTTTTATTGCCGTTTGTTCCGAGCACATGAACATACTCTGCATTATTTAATTCATTTATTATATGCTCCTGTATATCCTTATAGACTTCGTTGTCAAGAGTGTTTACCTTTACAACCTCTGCAAATATATCCTCAAAGTTTTCCCCGATTTCAGGAATCGGATATGCAATTATGGTAAAGCTGTATTTATCCCTCGGTATAAATTTATTGGTTATATGAGCCGACCTGGTCTGATAATCCAGCAAAAGCTTTTGCTGCTTTTCATCAAGCCGTATAGATTTATTGCATAATGCAGGCTCAAAAGGATTTTCACCAAAGGTTTCTATAACTGCCGGACCTGCATACTCGGCCGCCAGCTTTTCATTTTTCTTATATGTGTCTTCTATAACCTCAAGCTTTCTTTCAAGCAGGGCTTTATCAATAAATATTGCCTCATCCATTCTGTGATCATACTCATACTGCTGATTGGCAAATGTGGATATATAACCTGTTCTTATGGTAAGCTTTCTGTTAATACGACTTGTTGCGTATCTGAATATAACAGACTTAAGCCCTTGCTCTTCAAACATTTCTATGGCATACTTAACCATTCTCTCCTGACCGATAGAGTATCTGATATTTACCGTCTTTTTAGGAGTTATATCTATACCCATGGTCTTAAAACCGTTGACAAAACCATCTACATAAGTTCTTGCCATAGCCTTTACCTCTTTTTCGGAAAGCTTATTTAAAAACTCTGCTGTCTTCGTCTCATTTTCACTTATATACTCACCATATTTAAAAAGATATCTAAGATCAGATAAATCACTGTTCATAATGATGTCTGAAGCAAATGTAAAATCAGGACTTATGGTTTCAAGAGTCCTTCTTGCGACAACCACATCCGCATAATCATACAT
>JAFUEG010000049.1 GCA_017464045.1 Lachnospiraceae bacterium | reverse complement strand
GTATCCGGACTAGTGTCTCTTTCCTGTGATATATATCCCAAATTGCCTGTTGAACTTTCATCATTAGTCAAAAGTGTTCCATATTTGGTAACCATGGACTTAAGACCATCCTTGTCGAGATTGTATTTTTCTGCGACCGCATCTATATAGCTATGTCTTGCCACCGGTTCCTCAATATAAGAAAGATGTTTCGCCGCTTCTTTTGTAAATTTTATCTTTTCCTCAGGATCTTTTATATCAAAACCACCTGCTATGGTATCTATTTCAAAAACAATACCTGTAACTGCATTTTTTATACGGTCCTCATATGCATCTTTTCCAAGATTCTTTATAAATTCATCAGGATCCTTATATGGTTTCATATCAATTACTCTTGTTGTAAGACCAACCTCCCGTAAAATGCCTATAGCTTTAAGAGTTGCATTTGTCCCGGCGCCGTCGCTGTCATATGCAAGATATACCTCTTCTGTATATCTTTTTATAATATTGGCATGTCCAAGTGTAAATGCCGTTCCAAGTGATGCGACCGCATTATCAAAACCTGCCTGATGCATGGCAATAACATCCATATAACCTTCACAGATAATAATCCCTCTTTTCTTTGAACGTCTGGCTATATTCATTGCAAAAAGATTATGACTTTTATCAAATACGGCAGTTTCCTTGGTGTTTAAATATTTTGGTTTTGCATCTCCCAAAACTCTTCCGCCAAAAGCTATTACCTTACCATTTATATCAAGTATGGGAACCATAACTCTGTTCCAAAATTTATCAACCGCACCCTTTTTCTCATTTATCTCAACAAGGCCCGAATCCTTCAACTGCGCATCTGTATATCCCTTATTTTTTAGATATTGATATAGATCATTTGGATAGATATCGGAATATCCCATACCAAAATTTTTAATTGTTTCCTCGGTAAAACCTCTATTTTGAAGATACTCCCTTGCTGCTTTTCCATGATCCGTTTTCATTAAAAGATAATGAAAATACGCAGCGGCAGCTTTGTTCATTTCCCTGAGTAAAACCTTATAATTATCTTTTTCTCTTTGTTCAGCAGTTATATTACCCTCAGGAAGCTGAAATCCACAATTTTCTGCCAGAGCCTGTACCGCCTCAGGAAATGAATAATTTTCATATTCCATTATAAAAGTATAGACATTTCCACCTACTCCGCATCCAAAACAATGATACATCTGCTTTTCTCTGCTCACATGAAACGAAGGTGTCTTTTCATGATGAAAAGGACAACATGCCATGTAAGAATTGCCTCTTTTCTTAAGGTCAACTCTTTTACTTATAATGTCCACTATATCATTTCTGCTTCTAACCTCTTCTATTATCTCATCAGAATAATATGGCATTTTTATGCTCCTCACTAATGATTAAATATACAAAAAATCAATCCGTACTCTGCCATGATTTTGGTATAAACAGCCTCTTTGCCATATTGACCGCATAATTATCCGTCATACCTGCAATATAATCACAAACGACCACAGCTTTTTCTTCTCCGGCATCTATATATCCCCTGTACTCCTCAGGTAATCTGTCAACATGCTCCATGTAATCATTAAAAAGCATGCCTATCAGTGTTTCTGCCTTTATCTCCTCACCTTTAGCAATAGGATTGGTATAAAGATCCTTAAACATAAAAGCCCTGAGTTCCGTAAATGCCTGCTGATAATCCTCAGGCATAGCTATAAGCTCTTTATCCATACTAAAGGTTACCGTTGCATGTATAAGACTGTTAATCCTGTCTCTTGTAGTATGTCCCAACATATCTGTACATTCCTTAGGAAGCGATTCCTCCGAAAGCAGCCCCGCTCTTATTCCATCATCTATATCGTGATTTACATATGCAATCTTGTCAGATATCCTTACTATATGTCCTTCCATTGTCGCGGGATTACAACTTGTCTTATGATTAACAATACCGTCTCTTACCTCCCATGTAAGATTAAGGCCTCTGCCGGCCTTTTCAAGCTTATCAACAACTCTCAGACTTTGTTCATTATGTAAAAAAGGTTTTTTTATATAATTCTTTGCATACTTTGTCAGTGCCCTTTCCCCCGCATGTCCAAATGGTGTATGCCCCAAATCATGTCCAAGAGCTATAGCTTCAGTCAAATCCTCATTTAATCTTAATGCTCTTGCAATGGTTCTTGCTATCTGCGCCACCTCAAGAGTATGAGTAAGTCTTGTCCTATAATGATCATCGGGAGATAAAAAGACTTGTGTCTTATGCTTAAGTCTTCTAAATGACTTGGAATGAATAATTCTGTCTCTGTCCCTTTGAAAATCTGTTCTTATGTCACACTTTTCTTCAAGTCTTGCCCGCCCTTTGCTTTCATCACTAAAGGAAGCGCACTCTCTATATATATCATGTTCTCTTTTTTCAAATTCTTCCCTTAAAAGCATATATTCCTCACTTATTCTGCATCATATTATTCAAAAATGCTCATAACAATCACATATTTCACAAAACATCATACATCATATATCTTAGTTTTTTGTTTTTTCGACAGCCATCACATTTATATTATTCTCCAAAATCTAAAAAAATCCTTTTTTCATTTTAATATTTATTTTAATATTTTATATAAATTATTTATGTAAAAAGACAAGAAAAGCTTAATCAGTTTGTTGATTAAGCTTTTCTTGTCTTATATATTCTCATTATTGTCTTTATCTTCATTTTCATCAATTTCGTCATCTTCGTCATCTTCTTCAGCGCTTTTTTCACCCGCTTCTTTATTAAGTTTGAAAATCCTTCTTATCGTATAAGATGTTCCGTAGGCAATGGCTCCAAATATCAGCAACAGCCACAGGTACCAGATATACAGAAAAATCATGGGATAAATCACACAAAAAGCCACAGGAGCAAACCATGCTATAAATATTTTTATCCAGCTTCCAAAATATCCGATAGAAAGAAGAAACGCATTCTTAAATGTATTTATAAGAGTATTCTCATAACAGGCAATAAGTGGAAAAACGAACGGAACAACAAGACAGAATAATACAGCCTCAACTATAAGAATATATGTGTATATGGTTGAGATAACACCGCTTATATTATTAATCATTATATATTCGCCAAGCATAAT
>JAFUEG010000048.1 GCA_017464045.1 Lachnospiraceae bacterium | reverse complement strand
CTTACCAAGGACAATATCAAGGCTATAAGTGCACTTATGCTTAAGGAGTTAAAAACCAGAGTTAAGAAACAGATGGATATTACTCTTACCTATGGAGACAGTATTAAAAACTTTATCTTTGAGAAAGGTTATGATAAGAAGTTTGGAGCAAGGCCTATCAAACGAACTATACAAAATGAAATTGAAGATAAGCTAGCCGAAGAAATATTAAAGGGTGATGTAAAGCAGGGTGATAAGGTTAGTATCGGAGTAAAAGATAATAAGGTTATTTTTACAGTAAAGAATTAATTATTCTTTTTAATAGATAAATCCAAAAAATAATATATAGGAGATAATTTAACGGATTAAGTTATAAGATGTAAAAAACTTCATATAAAATTAATAATAATTTTGTGGTAAAAAAATCTTTTATATTGTATAATTAAGTTGTGCATTATTGATGAGATAAGTTTACGATTCAGGATAATAATATAATACACATATGGAGGAAAAAAGATGGCAGTAATTGATGAGTTAATTCGTGAAGAAGAAACAGGTGCATTAAGCTTTGGAAATTATGCTCTTGCGGCTAAGACTAAGAAAGATGGCTTTAATTACAATGGGGATATCTATAAGATTAAGACATTTAGAGAGATAACAAAGCTCGAAAAAAATGGTACATTTGTATATGAGTCGGTTCCGGGAACCGTTGTTCACAATTTCAGGGCAACAGACAAAGAAGTAATTTTAGATGTGGAAGGAACTGAGGATTCTCAGGTAACCCTTGAGCTTGAGGCTGAAAAGGACTACAAGATACATATAGATAATATATATGTAGGAAAGATGAAGACAAATCTTGGCGGAAAGCTTAATCTTTCGGTTGAGCTTGAACCGGGTAAGCAGGTAAATGTAAAGATAGAAAAAATGTAATCAAGAAAATGTAATCTGAAAAGTCCTTATTAATTTTGTTAAAGGAGTAGATATAGTGGCAAAGGAAAAACAGGTTTTTTACTGTAATGAATGCGGCTATGAATCTGCTAAATGGTTAGGCCAGTGTCCGGGATGCCGGCAATGGAATACATTTGTTGAAGAAAAAATTACTGTAGGTGCTAAATCATCTTCTGTCAAGAAGACGCTTGTAGCACCTACAAGCATTTTAAAGGTAACTACAGCAGATGAGAGTCGAATAAAAACTGATATAGGTGAATTGGACAGAGTACTTGGCGGAGGAATAGTTAAAGGTTCACTGGTTTTGGTTGGTGGCGATCCTGGTATAGGTAAATCCACCATATTACTTCAGATGTGCAAAAAACTGGTGGACAAAGATGTAGAGGTACTGTATGTCTCGGGTGAGGAATCATTGTCACAGATAAAGATGCGTGCCGGAAGAATCGCCAAGTTTGATAAGGATATGATGCTTTTATGCGATAATGATATGGACAACATTTCATCAGCTATTCAAAAGAGCAATCCCGAAGTCGTAATCATAGATTCGATTCAGACCATGCTCGTTGATGAGGTAGGTTCAGCACCGGGGACCGTTACGCAGGTAAGAGAGGTGACCTCCCGTCTTATGCAGCTTGCCAAGCAAAATAATGTTTCGGTATTTATAGTCGGACATGTAACAAAGGAAGGTACTGTAGCAGGTCCGAGAACCTTGGAGCATATGGTGGATTCCGTGCTTTATTTTGAGGGAGATTCAAATAATGGCTTTAGAATTTTACGTGGTGTAAAAAACAGATTTGGATCTACCAATGAAATAGGTGTATTTAATATGACGGATGCGGGACTTATTGAAGTAGATAATCCGTCTTCGGTTATGCTAAACGGAAGACCTATAGGTGTGCCGGGTTCGGTTGTTGTTTCTTCTATAGAAGGTACAAGAACCATACTTATCGAGCTTCAGGCTCTGGTATGTAAGACTAATTTTAATATGCCAAGACGTACCTCTGTGGGAGTTGACTTTAACAGAGTCAATCTTATTATGGCCGTGCTTGAAAAAAGAGCCGGGCTTGACCTCTGGGGATATGATGCATATGTAAGCATAGCAGGAGGTATGAGAGTAAATGATCCTGCCATCGATCTTGGAATAGCTTCGGCAATTTATTCGAGCCTTAACAATAAGCCTGTGGGTGACAAGACCATGATAATAGGAGAGATAGGTCTTACCGGTGAGATAAGAGGTGTGACCAATATTATGCAGAGAGTGAAAGAAGCAGATAAGCTTGGCTTTGATACCTGTATAATTCCTAAGTCCAATTATGATAAAAATATGGAGAAGCTAAACATTAAGGTAAAATGTGTTTCGTCACTTATTGAGGCACTTGGAGTTATTTAAACAATTATATATTCGGTTTTGCATGCAAAACAGGGTGGTTAAAGAGGGTTATATGAATAAAGATATTGCTGTTATATTTGATTTCAACGGAACGTGTATATTTGATGGAAAGCTCCATGATGAGGCGTGGAAGACTTATATAGAAGAGTTGGCAGGAAAGAGTGTTTCCGGGGAAGAGATAAAAAATTATATAATAGGAAGAACCGCAAAGGAAATACTTGAACATTTTCTCGGATATGAATTAAATGACAATATGGTCAATCAGTTTTCCGAAGAAAAGGAGAGAATATATCGTATCCTTTTGGCAAAGGAAGATTTAAAGCTTGCCGAAGGTCTGGAGGAATTCCTTAATTATTTAAGCCTTGCAAAGGTAAAGCATACCATAGCTACAACAGCAAATCTTGAAAATATGAATTATTATTTTGAAAGATATAATCTTGAAAAATGGTTTAAGTGGGAAGATGTTGTTATTGGTATGGGTAACATTCCTTTAAAACCACATCCTGACCTATATCTTGCCGCTATGAAAAAGCTTGATATGCCGGCTGAAAAAATTGTTGTATTTGAGGACAGTGAGTCGGGAGTTACAGCCGCTGAAGCCGCAGGTATAAGACATATTATTGCTATAACCGGTGACAGCAGACGTAAAGATTTGATAAATCATAAGGGCGTAATTGCATCAGTAGAGGATTTTTCTCATCTTGGTGAAATAGATTTTAAAATTTAATAATTATAATACAGAAAGAAATAAGGATAAGTGCGAATAAAAATCATTGATTATTCTTTAAAATCTCATAGGAGGTTTAAGGGGAATTGAAGTAAAAGAAAATATAAGGAGAAAAGTATGAAATATAAATGTCCATGTTGCGGATACTATACTTTTGAAGAAGAACCAAAAGGTAACTATGATATATGTCCGGTTTGCTTTTGGGAAGATGAGCCGGTTATTGATGAAAATTTGGCTGGCGGAGCAAATCGCGTATCGCTTAAACAGGCAAGGGAAAATTTTAAATTATTTGGTGCTTGTACTGAAGACATGAAGGCAAATGTTCGTGAACCTCTTGAAAATGAAATGCCAATATATAATGAAGAAAAAAGAATTAAAAATGTTGTATTTGATATAGGTGGTGTTCTTGCTGATTATAAGCTTAAGGAGTTTCTTTTTGCTAAAGGGTTTGACAAAGATATGATAAAGAGGATTCTTAAGGCTTCTATAATGAGTCCTTACTGGGGACAGTTTGAAAGAGGTGAGCTGACGGAGGAGGAGACCTTAAAAGCATTTGCAAGTCTGGATCCTGAGATAGAAGAGGAATTATACAGAGCATATTCAAGTGTGGAGGGCATGCTTTCTATACGTGACTTTGCCATTCCTCTTGTGAAAAAGCTAAAGGCAGCAGGTTTAAATGTATATTATCTTTCTAATTATTCTAAGAAAGCATATGATGAATGTGGTGAGTCTTTGGCATTTATGGAATATATGGATGGAGGTATAGTTTCATTTAAGGTAGGAAAGACAAAACCGGATCCGGAAATGTATAAGCTTTTTCTTAAAGAGTATGCTTTAAATCCGGAAGAATGTATATTTGTGGATGATACAGAGGAAAATGTTGATGTTGCCGGGGAACTTGGATTTAACGGAATCGTTTTTATATCATATGAGGATATGAAATCAAAGCTCTCAGGATTTGGAATAGAAGTAAGTTAGATATAGGATTCATAGGAAAAAACAGGATTAAAATTTGCTTTTTTTGCTATGTAAATTTAACTTATTTTTGCATAGCAAATTTTTTGTCAAATTTTTAAAAAATAGGTTTTGACATTCAAAATTCTCTGTGATATATTATAAAAGCTGTCGCTGAGAAAGACAGCAACGAACCTTTGAAAAATTAATAACATGTTAACCCCGAAGATTCTTTGACAAGTTCAAAGGAAAGCAGTTTTAAAAGGGCAGACTTGCAAGCTTGCTTGCAAAGGCTGAAGCTTTTAAAACTAATTGACGCGAGCGTCAAATATGAGCTAACGCGAAGCGTTTGCGAGGTGACCTTTGAACAATAAGATTTTTCGGAGGATTTAAAAATCCTTTATTAAGTTTCAGAACAGAAACACAAAACAGTAAAGACAGGAACTAATTAAGACCAACGTTTTAAGAGTTCCGGGATTTATAAACTTTTTATGAGAGTTTGATCCT
>JAFUEG010000047.1 GCA_017464045.1 Lachnospiraceae bacterium | reverse complement strand
GCCGGCAGGTCTTCATGCAGATTGGAATGACTGTTTAAGACTCGGTAAGAAGGGTGAGTCAACCTTTGTGGCAATGCAGCTTTATTATGCAATGACAGTGCTTAAGGGCTTTGCAGAGATTAAAAAGGATACTGATTATATCAAGTATCTTGATGATATACAGACTGCACTCGGTACAATTCTTCAGGATAAGTGCTGGGATGAGGACAGATATGTTCGTGGCTTTACCGAAGACGGACAGGTTATCGGATCAAGAAATGACAAGGAAGCTTCTATGTGGCTTAATCCTCAGTCCTGGGGTGTTATAAGCGGACTTGCTTCAAAAGAGCAGGCTGAAAAGTCACTTGAATCTGTACACAGTAAATTAAATACACCTTATGGTGTTAAGCTTATGGATCCTCCGTATGTTGACCATGCATTTGAAGGAGCACTTATGCTTTTGTTCAATCCGGGTACCAAGGAAAACAGTGGTATATTCTCACAGACTCAAGGTTGGATAATTCTTGCGGAATCTCTTATGGGACATGGTAACAGAGCTTTTGAATACTTTACAGAAAGCTCACCTGCAGCGATGAACGATAAGGCGGAGATAAGAAAGCTTGAGCCGTACTGTCACGGACAGTTTACAGAAAGTAATGACAGCCCATTTGCAGGACGTTCACATGTACACTGGCTTACAGGTACAGCATCTACTGTTATGGTAGGATGTGTAGAAGGTATACTTGGCCTTAGACCTGATTTTTACGGTATTAAGCTGGCACCATCTATTCCGTCAGAGTGGAAGAACTTTGAGATGGATAAGGATTACAGAGGCAAAAAGCTTCATATCACTGTAAACAATCCAAACGGATGTGAGAGCGGATACAAGGAAGTTTTATTAAACGGAAAGAGTATGGAATCAAATTATATTCCGTTTAATGATCTTACTGAAAGTAATGATATTATTATAAATATGTAATTTTTATACAAAACATGTTACCGGATTTGCTTTCCGGTGACATGTTTTTTTGTATAAAATGACAATTTTATGCAATTTGTAAAAAAATTACTGGATATTTTGTTAAATTTGCTGTATAATTTTTATATAAATTTGAAACATTAGGGGTGTTCAATTTAAAGATTTAAGACTTTGGATAGGATTTATGGGGAATCCTTACCAAAGTCTTTTTTCAACATATATATTTTGAATAGTATGGCTGATAATCAAATAGGTAATTATTTAATTAAAGAATATGGCAATGGCTAACAGAAAAAAATCTAAAATAGTAACAACATTAATAAATTACAAAATGAATAAAATAAAATAAACCCTCCATAATAAGCTTATATATTTATTTTGGAGGTTTTTTTATGTATCAGGATAAAGGAAATGATGTAGAAAAATCAATCAGTTCAAATATAAGTGAAAAGAGATCACAACTTATAGAGGATTATGGACAAATAACACTTGCCAACAACAAGTACAGACAAAAGATACATTTATTAAATATAATCGGTGAAATTGAAGGACACGAGAACCTTGGAATTAATACAAAGACAAGTAAATATGAGCATATTCTTCCGCAGCTTGCAGCAGTAGAGGATAATGAAAATATTGACGGACTTATGGTGCTTTTAAATACTGTGGGAGGAGATGTCGAAGCAGGTCTTGCAATTGCAGAGATGATAGCCTCACTCAGTAAACCAAAGGTATGTCTTGTACTGGGAGGCGGACACTCCATAGGTGTACCGCTTGCTGTTTCAGGGGATGTGACATATATTGTACCAACTGCAACAATGGTTGTTCATCCTATAAGATTTAATGATACTGTACTTGGAGTTAAGCAGAATTTTGAATATATCGAACGTATGCAGGACCGAATTATTGACTTTACGTCTAATCATAGTTCTATAAGTGAAGATGATTTTAAAGCACTTATGTTTAATACCACGGAGCTAACCAAAGATATAGGAACCATGCTTGTTGGAGCAGATGCTGTTGAAAAAGGCATAATTGACCGTGTTGGAGGAATAAATAGTGCTCTTAATTGTTTATATGACTTGATAAATGAGAAGAAAAATAGTAAAATAAATCAGTATGAGAACTATTAGGTGTGTCATGGGGACGATTCTCATTGACACATATCATGTAATTCGTTTTATATAAAAATATGTTCGCATGGCACGTGTTACTTAACGCCATGCTAAGTATATTTTTATATAAAACTTGAATTATATTAATAACTAAAAATGTGTCAATGAGAATCGTCCCCGTGACACACTTTTAGATAAGGAGTGTAACAATATGGCAACTACGGGAAGAAACGGAAGCAGTAGTCAAAACCGCAGAAATACCGTAAATAATAGTAGTAGATATAGAACAAATAATAGTAGAAGCAACAGTAACAGAAGCAATAGCAGAGGCGGTTCAAGAAATGGGAAAAATAAAAAAGAATACGATCCAAGGAGAAATGAGATATATCTTTTTGTGTATCTGGCAGTAACAGTTTTTTTGTTACTTAGCAATTTCGGATGGTGTGGACCGATTGGAAGATTTTTTTCAAATATAATGTTTGGCTTGTTTGGAACTATAGCATACATATTACCAATATACATATTCTTTACAGCAGCATTTCTTTTATCAAACGGAGCCCAAAAGAAACTTGTTAAAAGAGTAGTTTGTATATCTATATTTCTTGTAGCAATTGCATTTATATGTCAAATGTTAAATGAACTGGATACAGCATCTATGAAGACACTATATCATGCCGGAGCTTATGAAAAAAAGGGTGGAGGCGCTATCCTTGGAGGTATGCTTATACTATTATATAAGCTTATAGGACTTACAGGTTCGATAATTGTAACAGCACTTCTTATAATTATAGGAATTATTGTTGTTTTAGATGTGTCTATTATAGATATGCTTAAGTATAAGCCAAATATCGATGATGATGATTTTGATGATGAGTTTGATTTTGAAGAACTTTCAGATATAAGAAATAATAATCTTAATAATGACCGTAATATGCTCAGCAAAATTAAGGTTTTGGAGTCTGAAGAGGATAAGAGGGCAAGGAAGAAAAAGAAAAACCGTATTGTTAAGGATGAGGAAATACATGAATTAAAACCAAGTGACAGACTTGAACTTGATAGTAATGAATTCGAAAAAACCAGAGATTTCTTTGACATTCCTATGGCAACCGAGACAACTGATGTGTCATTTGAGGAGGACGCAGAGGAGGCAGTTACTGAGCTTAAGCCTGTAAAACGAAGAAGAAAGAAGACTAAGGAATCCAATCAGGAAATGCTTGAAGAAAGAAATGCTATAGCAAATGAGCTTTCAGGTAAAGGCATTTCGGCAAGACCGGATAATGAAAAAACCTTTGTTGCGGGAGAAATATCAAAGCCGCAAGATATTAAGAATAAAGATGCAAGGTTAGAAGCTAAGGCTGATACAAAAACAGAAGCAAAATCAGAAATGTCAGAAGCATTTAGTATACCAAATGGTGATCAAATTATAGGCGGAGTTGAATATAAATATCCCCCGCTTTCACTTCTCAAAGAAGGAAAAGGCGGCGGTAAGAATAATGAAGCGATTATAAGGGAAACCGCACAGAAGTTAAAGAGTACATTAGAAAATTTTGGAGTAAATGTAACGGTTACGGATTACAGTTGCGGACCTTCCGTTACAAGATATGAACTCCAGCCTGAACAGGGCGTAAAGGTCAGCAGGATTGTTAATCTTGCTGATGATATCAAGCTTAATCTTGCTGCAGCAGATATTAGAATTGAGGCTCCTATACCGGGCAAAGCAGCCATAGGTATTGAAGTTCCAAATAAGGAAAGTACTTCGGTTACATTTCGAGAATTACTTGAATCAGATGCATTTAATAAGATGAAGTCCAAAATTGCCTTTGCTGTCGGCAAGGATATAAGTGGCCAGGTTATAGTTGCAGATATAGCCAAGATGCCGCATTTGCTTGTTGCCGGAGCAACCGGTTCAGGTAAGTCTGTGCTTATTAATTCACTTATAATGAGCATTTTATATAAGGCTAAACCTGATGAGGTTAAGCTTATCATGGTTGACCCGAAGCAGGTTGAACTCGGTGTATATAACGGTATACCACATCTGCTTATACCGGTTGTCACAGACCCTAAGAAGGCTGCAGGGGCACTTAATTGGGCTGTTATGGAGATGACCAACAGATACCAGTTATTTGCGCAGTATAATGTACGTAATCTTGAGGGTTATAATGAAAAGGTTAAAAATGTAACAGGAACTGAGGAAGGTGTAGAGGAATTAAAGAAACTGCCTCAGATAGTGGTTATCGTTGATGAGCTTGCTGATTTAATGATGGTTGCGCACGGAGAGGTTGAGGATGCGATTGTACGTCTTACTCAGCTTGCAAGAGCGGCAGGTATACACCTTGTGATTGCTACTCAGCGTCCTTCGGTAGATGTAATTACAGGACTCATCAAGGCAAATGTACCATCACGTATAGCGATGACGGTTTCGTCTGGTACGGATTCAAGAACTATTATAGATATGAATGGTGCTGAAAAGCTTTTGGGTAAGGGCGATATGCTTTATTATCCAACCGGATATCCTAAGCCTGTCAGAGTTCAGGGAGCATATTTGTCTGATGAGGAAATTGCCAATGTTACAAGATTCTTAAAAGAGCAAAGCGGAGAAGTTAAGTATGACGAAAAGGTTTCAGCTGAGATTGACAGCTCAAAGGCAGGCGGTGGTTCTGTAGGATCCTCTGCATCAAATGATGTGGATGAATATTTCGTTGATGCCGGTAAATTTATCATAGGTAAGGAAAAGGCTTCAATAGGTATGCTTCAAAGAGTTTATAAGATTGGCTTTAACAGGGCTGCGAGAATTATGGATCAGCTTGAGGAGGCAGGCGTTGTAGGACCTGAGGAAGGTACTAAGCCGAGAAAGGTTCTCATGGTTATGGAAGAATTTGAAAATTATGTAGAAAACAATCTGTAATAAAGTATATGATTAAAAAATCAGAATCCATCTTTTATCTAAGGATAGAAGATGATTCACAAAAGCAATAATATAAAAAAGGAAAAATTAGGAGAAAAATATGACTGATATTGAAATCGCTCAGGCTGCAAAGCTTGAAAATATCAAGGATGTTGCCGCAAAGCTTGATATATCCGAGGATGACCTTGAGATGTATGGAAGGTATAAGGCAAAGCTTAGTGATGAATATTTAAAAAAAATAAAGGATAATAAGGATGGTAAGCTTATACTTGTAACAGCTATTAATCCGACACCTGCGGGCGAAGGAAAAACAACAGTAACTGTAGGAATAGGACAGGCTATGGCAAAGCTTGGAAAAAAATCAATTATAGCTTTAAGGGAACCGTCTCTCGGACCTTGCTTTGGTATAAAAGGGGGAGCGGCAGGAGGAGGCTATTCTCAGGTTGTACCTATGGAGGAGTTAAATCTTCATTTTACGGGAGATTTTCATGCTATAACCTCTGCCAATAATCTTCTTTGTGCCATGCTCGATAACCATATGCAGCAGGGAAATGCTTTGCGTATTGATCCAAAGAGAGTTGTTATAAAAAGATGTCTCGATATGAATGACAGAGCTTTAAGAAATATCGTAATCGGTATGGGTGCTAAAATGGATGGTGTTGTAAGACAGGATGGATTTATCATAACTGTTGCTTCAGAGGTTATGGCTATTCTTTGTCTTGCTTCAGATATAAATGATTTGCATGACAGACTTGCAAGAATTATAGTTGCATATAACTATGATAATGAGCCTGTAACAGCTGATGATCTAAAGGCAGTCGGAGCTATGACTGCACTTCTTAAGGATGCAATTAAACCAAACCTTATACAGACACTTGAGCATACACCTGCTCTTGTACACGGTGGTCCGTTTGCCAATATTGCACATGGATGTAATTCCGTAAGGGCAACAATGACTGCTTTAAAGATGGCAGATTACGTAATAACAGAAGCTGGTTTTGGTGCAGATCTTGGGGCTGAAAAATTCTTTGATATAAAATGTCGTATGGCAGGTCTTAAGCCGGACGCTGTCGTGCTTGTGGCAACAGTAAGAGCATTAAAATATAACGGCGGTGTACCAAAGGATGAGTTAAATAAAGAAAATATTGATGCCCTTAAAAAGGGAATAGTAAATCTTGAAAAACATATAGAGAATCTTCAAAATTACGGAGTACCTGTGGTGGTAACACTTAACAGATTTGTATCCGATACAGATGCTGAGCTTTCCTTTGTTGAAAGCTTCTGTAAGGAAAGAGATTGTGACTTTGCCCTTGCAAATGTATGGGAAAAGGGTGGAGAAGGCGGTCTTTCATTGGCTCAGGCTGTTGTAGATACAATTGAAACTAAAAAGAGCAATTTCAAGCTTCTTTATGAAGATGATTTATCAATAAAAGAAAAGATAGAAACGGTAGCTAAAAGGATATATGGAGCAAGGTCTGTTACATACAGCAGCGAGGCAGATAAGGCTATTGCAAAGATTGAGGCAATGGGCTTTTCCAATATGCCTGTTTGTATGGCAAAGAACCAATATTCGCTTTCAGATGATGCAACTAAACTCGGACGTCCTACAGACTTTGATATAAATATCAGGGAAGTATATGTTAGCGCCGGTGCAGGTTTTGTAGTTGCCATAACAGGCACCATTATGACCATGCCGGGACTTCCAAAAGTTCCAGCAGCAGAACGCATATATGTTGACGAGGACGGAGTAATTAACGGGCTGTTTTAAAGTTGGTTATAGTATTAGTGATAATAATGGATTGATTAAAGTATATGCTGATTCGGAATGTTAAACAATCTATAAGCAGGTACTTTGAGGACGCCGGTACTTAGTGAGGTTTACCGAGCTTAGTACCGCTGCGTTCGAGAGTAGCGAGAGCGTGCCTGCGATAGATTGTTTAACATTCCGAATCAGCAAGAGATAAACAAGGAGGAGAACATGGCACAGATAATAGACGGAAAATTGATTTCCAAGCAGATTAAGGATGAGTTAAAGGAAAAGGTTGCTGAGCTTAAAGCTGCAGGAACTGAGATTTGTCTTGCGGTAATTCAGGTCGGTAATGATCCGGCATCAACAGTTTATGTCGGTAATAAGAAAAAGGCCTGCGAGTACATTGGTATAAAGTCACTTGCTTATGAGCTTCCTGAAGAGACAACAGAGGAAGAACTTTTGCAGATAATTGATATGCTTAATAAGGATGACAGTGTAAATGGTATCCTTGTACAGCTTCCGGTTCCAAAACATATCAATGATGAGCGAATTATTAATGCTATATCACCGCTTAAGGATGTTGATGGTTTTTCTCCTGCAAGTGTTGGAGCATTAAGTATCGGACAAAAGGGATTTTTGTCCTGCACTCATGTCGGAATAATTCAGCTTCTTAAACGTTCAAATATTGATATAGAGGGTAAGGAATGTGTGGTTGTAGGCAGAAGCAATATAGTCGGAAAGCCTATGGCGATGCTCTTTCTTAGAGAAAATGGAACAGTTACAGTATGTCATTCAAGAACCAAGAATCTTAAAGAGGTTTGCAAGCGTGCAGATATTCTTGTAGCTGCTGTCGGTAAGCCTAAGATGATAGATGCATCTTATGTAAAAGAGGGTGCTGTAGTTATAGATGTTGGTATACATAGAAATGAAAACGGTAAGCTCTGTGGAGATGTTGATTTTGAATCTGTTGAGCCACTCTGCAGTGCAATTACACCTGTACCGGGTGGCGTAGGACCTATGACAATAGCTATGCTTATGAATAATTGTGTAGAAGCAGGAATGAATAAATAATATGAATATACTTATGGTATCACTTGGATGTGATAAGAATCTGTGTGACAGTGAAACCATGATGGGTATTTTAAGTGCATATAATTATAACCTTACAAATGACGAAAATGAGGCGGATGTGGTTATAATTAATACTTGTTCTTTTATAAAGGATGCCATGGAGGAAAGTATAAATACTATTCTTGAAATGGCAAAGCTTAAGGAAGGAAGACTTAAATATATCATCGTGGCAGGCTGCCTGGCAGAAAGATATAAAAATGAAATATTTGATGAGATCCCCGAAATTGATGCCTGTGTCGGAACAACAAGCTTTGACCGTATAGTTGAGATTATAAATAAGCTTGAGCTTGGTGGCAATAAGGTGGTTGCTTATGACAGCATCGACAGACTTACAACCTCTGATTTTCACAAGGCTATTACTTCAGGTACATTTATGGGATATCTCAAGATTGCCGAGGGCTGTGACAAGCGCTGTACCTACTGTGCAATTCCTCTTATGCGTGGCAGATACAGAAGCGTGCCGATGGAAAAGCTTCTTGATGAGGCTTCATATATGGCTGAAAACGGTATAAAGGAGCTAGTTCTTGTAGCACAGGAAACCACCTGCTACGGTAAGGATATCTACGGAAAGAAATGTCTCCATGAGCTTATACATAAGCTTGCTCTTAAAGATGGGATTGAGTGGATAAGAGTAATGTACTGTTATCCTGAAGAGATATACGATGAGTTGATTGAGGCCTTTGTAAAAGAACCAAAGCTGCTTCATTACATAGATATGCCTATACAGCATTCTGAGGATAATATACTTCGAAGAATGGGCAGAAAAACAGATAGAAAATCCATTATAGAAGTAATAGGAAAATTAAGAAGAGCTGTTCCTGATATTGCTATAAGAACCTCACTTATAGCCGGATTTCCGGGAGAAACCGAAGAAGATCATACAGGACTTTGTGAATTCCTAGATGAGGTAGAGCTTGACAGAGTAGGAGTGTTTACATATTCCAAAGAGGAAGGAACGCCTGCTGCCGGATTTGATAATCAAATCGAGAAAGAAACCGCAGAAAGATGGCGTGATGAAATTATGGAGCTTTGTCAGGAAATCTCTCTTGATAAAAATGAAGCGATGATTGGTAAAACCGTTAAGGTTATAATCGAGGGGTATTCACCTGATGAAGACGTATATGTAGGAAGAACCTACAAGGATGCACCCGGAGTCGATGGCCTGGTCTTCGTGGAATGTGATTACGAGCTTATTTCAGGTTCGATAGTTGAAGTTTATATTAATGAAGTAGGACCTTACGATTTAATTGGATATATTATAAATTAAATTTTAATAATAAACAGGTTGTGTATGAATTTATGTATATATAAGCAGGTACTTTGAACACGCCGGTACTTAGCGAGGTAAAACCGAGCTTAGTACCGCTGCGTGTGAGAGTAGCGAGAGCGTGCCTGCGATATATACATAAATTCATACACAACCGTAAGTAGGAAAGGAAAACTAAAATGAATTTACCCAATAAACTTACAATTTTAAGAGTTATACTTATACCGTTTTTTCTTGTTGCACTCATGGTGTCATGTATACCATATGGAAAGTGGATTGCTCTTGCAATCTTTTGCATAGCTGCAATAACCGATACCTTGGATGGACATATTGCAAGGAAATATAATCTGATTACCAACTTTGGCAAATTCATGGATCCACTTGCGGATAAACTTCTTGTATGTTCAGCTATGATAGCACTTATAGAGCTTGACAGAATTCCTGCATGGGTTGTAATAATTATAATTGCAAGAGAATTTATAATAAGCGGGTTCAGACTTATAGCTGCAGACAAAGGAATTGTTATAGCTGCAGGTTGGTGGGGCAAGATAAAAACCGTTGTCCAGATGGTTATGATTATTATTCTTATATGTGATTTTGGCGGAGATACTGTATGTGTAATCGAACAGGTATTTATATATGCAGCTCTTGCGCTTACAATTATTTCCCTTATAGATTATCTTGCTAAAAATAAGGATGTACTTAAGGATTAATGTGTTATAGAGCGTGAGCCTTGTCACATAAATAACAATTTACTGTTTTGGAGAAGTGTATGAAATTAAATGAATTGTTAAAATTTAATGATATAGTGATTCAGTGTCATGACAATCCGGATGCTGATGCTTTGGCATCAGGCTATGCGCTGTATTGGTATTTAAAGAAAATGGGTAAAAAGCCGTATTTTATGTATAGGGGTATAAATAAGATAAAAAAGAGTAATCTTATGATTATGATAAGTGCACTTGAGGTGCCTGTAAATTATGAGCTGGATTATGATAAAGAGCCGGAGCTTCTTGTTACGGTTGACTGTCAGTACGGACAGAAAAATGTTACCTTGACCAAAGCAAAAAATATTGCGGTTATTGATCATCATCAACTTACGGTTGATGTACCAAAGCTTTCAGAGGTAAGAAGTAATATCGGAAGCTGTTCAACTATCCTTTGGGATATGATCCGTGATGAGGGACTTAATTTTCATGATGAAAGACTCTTGTCCACAGCCTTATATTATGGACTCTATACTGATACTAACAGACTTTCGGAGGTATCGCATCCTCTTGACAGAGATATGCTTGATTCACTTGTGATTAATAAAAGCATTGTTACCAATATGAGTAATTCCAATATTTCTCTCGATGAGCTTAAGATTACCGGAAAGGCTATTTTGGAATATGATTATTATGATGATAATAAGTATCTTATTATCCAGGCTGAACAGTGTGATCCTAATATATTGGGTGTAATAAGTGATTTTTCCATGGAAACAACAGGTGTTGATGTGTGTCTGGCATTTTATGTCAGTCCTGCTGAGATTAAGTACTCGGTAAGAAGCTGTGTAAAAGAGGTTCATGCTAACGAACTGGCTGAATTTTTATCTGTTGGAATCGGCGGTGGCGGCGGTCATATATACAAAGCCGGTGGAAGCATAAGACCGGAAAAGCTTAATACTTCCGATAATGGTGCAAACAAAGATATAAAGCAGTTTTTTAAAGAGAGAATGGATGCATATTATGAAAAATATCAAATAATATATGCAAAGGATACCGTTCTTGAAAAAACAGGTCTTAAAAAATATGAAAAGAGAAAACAGGAGCTTGGATATCTAAAGCTATCCGATGTATTTCCTATAAATACCATAGTTGAAATCCGTACCCTTGAGGGAGATGTAAATGTAAGGGTAGAGGATGATAAATATCTCATGGTAGGAATAGAAGGTGAGGTTTATCCTATTACAAAGGAAAAGCTTGAACGAAGCTATAAGGAAACCGGCATGGCTTATCAGAGAAGCTTTGAATATGAACCAAGCATAAAGGATATTTTTACCGGAGAAAAAAAGACGGTTATGCCATATGCAAAGGGTGTAATAAGCACGGGAACCTCTTACATATATGCTAAACCGCTTGAAAGATATGTTAAGCTTTTTACAGCATGGGATGATGAAAAATATTACTCGGGAAGACCGGGAGATTATATAGCTGTTCGCGAGGACGACGAACACGACATATATATAATTAAAGAAAGATTATTCGATCAATTATACAAAGAAGTATGACAGTGGGACGGCACCTTGACACATAATATAACAGGTGGTTGTGACAGCTAGCCATCGATTTGTTAAATCAAAGCACTCAAATTCTTTATATGTGCACGAAATCGAAAACTCGCTACGCTCAAACAGTTCGATTTCTGAGCACATATATGCGAATTTTCGCTTTTGATTTTAAACAAATCGGGATAAATGCTGCCACAACCACCTGTTATATTTTGTGTCAAGGTGCCTGTCCTCTGCCTGACAATTTTATTTTATTCCGTAT
>JAFUEG010000046.1 GCA_017464045.1 Lachnospiraceae bacterium | reverse complement strand
TTATGACGTTATAGAAAAAGGCGGAGTAGTCACACTGTTTACCAGACCGAGACGTTTCGGTAAGACACTTGCCCTTTCCATGCTTCGTACATTCTTTGAGCTTGAATACGATTATGATGGAAATGTGATAGATAAGAAAAGATATTTTGAAGGAAAGAAGATTATGAATGCCGATGATAAGATACTTTCCATGATGGGAAGGTATCCGGTAATCAAGCTTTCACTTAAGTCGGCAAAGCAGCCGAGCTTCAGAGAGGCGGCATTGCAGTTTAGAGATGAGATTGTATCGGAATTCGACCGGCATAATTATCTTAAGGATTCGGATAAGCTTTCCGAGACAGAGAATGTGTTATTCAAAGAATTGTTAAAGCCTAAAAATAGAGATGAGATTAAGAATGAGAAGGATTTCAGTGAAGAAATAGGCCGTTATGCAACAGCACTGAAAACACTCTCTGTATGTCTTAAGAAGCATCATAATGAAAACGTCATCATACTGCTTGATGAATACGACGTACCATTGGAGAACGCATACTATGAGGGCTTTTACAAGGAAATGGTAGGTTTTATACGCTCACTCTTTGAGTCTGTGCTTAAGACCAATGATGCATTGCAGTTTGGTGTAGTTACGGGCTGTCTCAGGATAAGTAAGGAGAGTATATTTACAGGGCTTAATCATCTTAAGATAAATTCCATAATGGATGAAACTTTTTCCGAAGGCTTTGGCTTTACAGAAAAAGAAACGGAACAAATGCTTATAGATTATGGTTTGGAGAAAAAAATACCTGAAGTAAAAGAGTGGTATGATGGTTATCTGTTTGGAGATAAGAAGATTTATAATCCGTGGAGTGTTATTAGCTATGTGGATTCAATTGTAAATGATAAGAGGAAGTTTCCGAGACCATTTTGGGCAAACACATCATCCAATCAGATAATCAAGGATATGGTATGGCATGCGGATGAGGAGATGAAGCGTGAGCTTGACACACTGATAAACGGTGGAACGATAGAAAAGCAAATCCATGAGGATATAACTTATGATGACATCCATGAGTCAGAGGATAACCTCTGGAACTTCCTGTTCTTAACCGGATATATGAAAAAGGTGTCGGAACGAAGAGAGGGTAAATATATATATCTAACCATGAAGATACCTAACGCTGAGATAGCAAGTATATATGAAACCCAGATAAGAGGCTGGTTTGAAAAACAGATAAAAAGTGAAGATAGAAGTATACTTCATAAGGCAGTGCTTGATGGAGATACGGATGCGATAGCCGGATATGTTACAAAGCTTCTTAAAAAGAGTATCAGTGTATTTGATAGCAGCGAATCGTTTTATCATGGTTTTTTCCTATCGCTTTTATATGGCGTACCGGATTATTCGCCTCAGTCAAACAGAGAAGAAGGAGACGGAAGACCGGATATCGTACTCTATCCTGACAATCCAACCGATTCTGCGATTATCTTTGAAATAAAGAAAAGAAAGAATTTTAACGAGATGCAGGACGGACTTAGGGAAGCATACAAGCAGATAGAAGAAAAAAGGTATGAAGACGGAATCCTGGAAGACGGCTATATGGGAGTGAAATCCTACGGAATATGCTTCTGTAAAAAAAGCTGTATCGTGGGGCGTATGACAGGTAAAGACTGAGAGATAAGGGCTGACAGATTATAATTAAATTATAATTATAGTAGAGTGTGCCAAATTGGCACACTTTTTTTAATGAAAGTATGATAATATAAAATAGAATATATGACTTTATAAGATGATTTTTATAATAATTGATATTCAATTTGGTTAAAATGCTATCAAATATTTCAAAATAACTCTTGAATTGTATTGACAGATAATTTATAATGTTTGTTAATTAAGAGTGAACAACAAACAATTAACAAAAAGGGTATTTACAAATATGATTTACGAAGGTATAATTTTCAATGAGCAATGAGCAACGAGCAACGAGCAATGGTTTAATTCCGTCCTTTTTTTTAGTGCGTTAATTCAAATCACATATAAGGTTATGGCTAAGGCATAACCTTATATGTGATTTTTTTATATAAAGCATAAAATAGGTCGTGAAGTTATTTACTTCACAAATAGTTATAAAATAGAACATTTATATTTAAGGGAGGCATATATGAATAATTCAATTTTTAGAGAAAAAACTCTTGAAAGAGTATCTTCACCGGAAGAGTTAAATGATTATATTAAGGTTACATCTCCACGTGTATGGATTTTGATGGCTGCGATTTTATTATTGTTGATCGGGATGACTGTTTGGGGCATATTAGGAACCGTAGATGTAATAGATGCAGCAGGTAATGTTACTAAGATGCATCCTATATCTTTTATATTTAATTAATATCAATTAAATTTAAAGTTTTAAAGTATTATTTGATATCAGATATTTTAAGATTATGAGGTACATATACAGTGAAAAAAAATATAAAAATTAAAAGTCCTGTTGAAAATAATGTTGCTAAGGTGCCAGTGATTATGCAGATGGAGGCTCTTGAATGCGGAGCTGCATGTCTTACCATGGTGTTGGCATATTATGATAAGTGGATACCACTTGAACAGGTCAGAAGAGACTGCGGAGTTTCGCGAGATGGTTCGAATGCAAAATATATTTTGAAAGCAGCAAGGAGTTATGGATTAAGTGCATCAGGTTATAGATATGAACCTGAAACACTAAAAGAAAAAGGAAAGTTTCCGTGCATTATACATTGGGGATTTAATCATTTTGTACTTCTAAAGGGATTTAAGGGCGACAAAGCATATCTAAATGATCCGGCTAAAGGCAATACTATTGTAACAATGGAAGAGTTCGACCGTGAGTTTACAGGTATCTGTCTAATCTTTGAACCGGGTGAAGAATTTGAACCTAGCGGAAAGAAGAAGAGTATTATTTCGTTTGCGAAGAAGAGAATGAAGGGTACAGGTAATGCGGTTGCGTTCGTTGCACTTACAACATTGATAATTTCTTTTATAAGCATAATAAGATCCGGATTTTCGAGAGTGTTTCTGGATCAGATCCTTACGGGATATAATAAAGAGTGGCTTCCGTATTTTATGTTTGGCATGATAATTATGGCAGTTGTGCAGATTGCGGTTTCATGGATAAATGTAGTATATTCGCTTAGAATTAACGGAAAACTTGCTGTAGTCGGAGATACAACTTATATGTGGAAGGTCTTACAGCTTCCGATGGAATTTTTTTCACAGAGAATGGCGGGAGATATCCAGCAGAGAAAAACAACCAATGCAAGGCTTGCTTCAAATCTTGTCAATACATTGGCGCCTTTACTTATGAATTCAATAACCATGATTATATATCTGATTGTTATGATAAGGTATAGTGTTTTTTTAACAATTGTTGGTGTATCTTCAATAATTGTTAATATTTTCTTATCGCGCGTTATATCGGCAAAGCGCGTTAATATATCAAGAATTCTTATGCGTGACAGTGGCAAGCTTGCAGCAGCTACAGTATCGGGTATTGAGATGATAGAGACAATTAAGTCCAGTGGTGCTGAAAATGGGTATTTTGAAAAATGGTCCGGATACCAGGCGAGTGTTAATACTCAAAATATACGTTTTACAAAAATAAATCAATACCTTGGCCTGATTCCGGGAGTTGTACAGCAGATAGTAAATATTTCTATACTGTTTATCGGTGTAAGATTTGTAATGGTAGGAGATTTTACGGTTGGTATGGTATTGGCGTTTCAGGGATTTTTATCATCCTTTACCGCACCGGCTCAAGAACTTATAGGTGCGGGACAGACTATTCAGGAGATGCGTACTGATATGGAACGTATCGAGGACGTAATGGAGTATCCTGTTTATGAGACAAAAGAATCGGATATGGATGATGGAGTAGAATATGATAAGCTCAAGGGTTCTATTTCACTTAAAAATGTAACATTTGGATACTCACCACTTAAAGAACCACTGATAAAGAATTTCAGTATGGAATTAAAGCAGGGTGACAGGGTTGCATTTGTAGGTGGTTCCGGATGTGGAAAGTCTACACTTGCCAAGTTGATTTCGGGATTATATAAGCCTTGGGAGGGTGAGATATTATTTGATGGAACGCCTATTCAGGATATAGACCATAGTATATTTACCGGTTCGGTAGCAGTTGTTGATCAGGACATTACTTTATATGAGGATTCAATTTCTGACAATATTAAAATGTGGGATCGTTCCATTGAAAATTATGAAGTGATTATGGCAGCGAGAGATGCACAGATACATGATGACATAATGTTAAGAGATGGTGGATATCAATACAAGTTAAATGAAGGCGGTACCGATTTGTCAGGTGGACAAAGGCAGAGACTTGAGATAGCAAGAGTGCTTGCGCAGGATCCGACGGTAATGGTATTGGATGAAGCGACAAGTGCATTGGATGCCAAGACAGAGTATGAAGTAGTTAAATCAATCAGAGACAGAGGAATCACTTGTATTGTAATCGCACATAGACTTTCGACCATAAGGGATTGTGATGAAATAATAGTGTTAAATCACGGAGATGTCGTGGAGCGTGGTACACATGATGAACTTATGAAGAAAAATGGCGCATATACAGAACTTGTAACAAGTGAATAGGAGGAGTCATAGATGGGTTGGTTTGATGAACAGATAAGAGAAAGAAAAGCATATGATTCCGCTGTGTTTGAAGATTCATTTTTACAGATTGCGGGGTCTGTATTGGGACAGAAGATGTCTCATGCACTTGAAGATGATATGATTAAATCTAAAAATGCGATTGAGCGTGTTTTGAGATACTATCGTATACCGATTCGTGAAGTGCCGGATACAATAAAAAACATTAATGAACAATTGGAATACATGCTTCGTCCAAGTGGTATCATGCGTAGAAATGTTGAACTTGAGAAGGGTTGGTACAAGGATGCCTATGGTGCGATGCTTGCTACCAAAAAGGAAGACAATTCCGTTATAGCACTGATTCCAAACAGATTTCAGGGCTATCATTACATAGACGAAAAAACAGGTAAGAAGATAAGCATTAATTCCAAAAATGAGGCATTATTTAATCGAGAGGCTATAGCTTTTTATACACCGTTTCCTCTGGAAGAGATGGATATGAAATCTCTTTTGAAATATATTATGAAAACAGTTTCTGCAGAGGATATAGTGGTTCTTATGTTGACTATACTGGCTACAACTTTACTTGGAATGTTTTCTCCTGTTGTAAATAAGTGGTTGTTTTCAGTAGTTATATTTACCGATGATATAGAACCGTTGCTGGCAGCCGGAGTATTTATGATATGCCTGACAGTTTCCATACTACTAATCAATGTATTGAAATCGTTAAATATATCAAGAATCAGAACAAAAATGTACGTTTCGGTTGAGGCGGCTGTTATGATGAGGCTTTTGTCACTTCCGGCAGACTTTTTCAAAAAATACAGTGCAGGTGAATTATCCAACCGTGCGTCCTATATAAGTAGCTTATGTAATCTTTTGGTTGATTCGGTACTGTCACTTGGATTGACGGGAATATTTTCACTGATATATATATTTCAGATTTTTTCATATGCACCGGCAGTTGTTGCACCGGCAGTGATTATGCTTTTTACGATGGTTATTCTTTCTGTTATATCTGCTTTGTGGCAGATTCAGATTTCAAGAAAACAGATGAAGCTTGCTTCTAAAGAAAGTGGTATAACCTACTCTATGATTTCAGGAATTCAGAAGATTAAGCTTAGTGGTGCAGAAAGAAGGGCATTTGCCAAGTGGGGAATTCAATATGCTAAATCAGCTGATTTACTTTATAATCCACCTGTTTTTTTGAAGGTAAATTCAGTATTAAACACAGCTGTTGGTTTGATAGGAGTTATAGCGATTTATTATGCTGCTGCAAAAAGCGGTGTTACTGTATCGGATTTTTATGCATTCAATACATCCTACGGACTTATGGCTGGCGCGGTAGCTTCACTTGCAAATATGGTATTATCTATAGCCAAGATAAAACCTATGCTTGAGATGTGCGAACCGATTATGAAGGCGATTCCTGAAATTGCTGAGGAAAAGATTGTATTAGAGCGTATCTCAGGAGATATAGAACTTAATCATGTATCGTTCAGATATAAGGAAAATATGCCTTTGATTATAGATGATCTTTCTTTGAAGATAAAGCGTGGACAGTATGTTGCAATAGTAGGAACTACCGGTTGTGGTAAGTCAACCTTGATGAGACTTATGCTTGGATTCGAGAAACCGCAAAAGGGTGCAGTATATTATGACGGAAAAGATTTGGATGCGATAGACCTTCGTTCATTGAGACGTAAAATCGGTACAGTTATGCAAAACGGCAAGCTGTTCCAGGGTGATATATTTTCAAATATCGTTATATCCGCCCCGTGGCTCAATATGGATGCTGCATGGGAGGCAGCAGAGATTGCGGGTATAGCTGAAGATATAAAAAATATGCCGATGGGTATGTTTACTCTGATATCCGAAGGACAGGGCGGTATATCAGGTGGTCAGAGACAGAGACTTATGATAGCAAGGGCGGTTGCTCCTAAACCTAAAGTTCTTATGTTTGATGAAGCAACAAGTGCACTTGATAACCTTACTCAGAAGAAAGTTTCGGAAGCACTTGATAATCTTGATTGTACAAGAATAGTTATAGCACACAGATTATCAACTATTAAGCAATGTGACAGAATCATAGTGCTTGATAAGGGACATATCGTTGAAGACGGAACATATGATGAACTTATTGCAAACAATGGTTTCTTTGCTGAACTTGTTGAAAGACAGCGCGTGGACACACAGGCTGGATAATAACATATAAATACACATGAGGAGGATGATGTGGTATGAAAAAAGATAATGTAAAGGGTTATCTGGAACTTGTCGAGAAGGATAATTCAGTCAAGCTTAAGCTTAAATAAAAACTCGATAACTATAAGGGCGACGTGGCAGATACAAAGGATATGACTAAGCAGGTTATAATT
>JAFUEG010000045.1 GCA_017464045.1 Lachnospiraceae bacterium | reverse complement strand
TTTACTTCAGGAGAATTCTTAAGAACCGGAGAATTCGTAAACCATCACAATGTAACCTTGGTTGTAGCTGCTATGCGTGAGGGTGATATAGATGAGGACAGAGAAGTTTATCATATGCTCTCCGAGGAGGAAAAGAGCGGTAAGATTAATATGATCAAGCGACTTACCACCTTTATCAATGCGGCAACTGCCGAGATGGAGGAGGCCAACAGAAAGCTCGAGATAGCAGCAATTTCAGATGCTATGACTAAGCTTTTTAACCGTGGTGAGATACAGCGAAGAATCAGCGCATGTGTAAGAGAAAATGCTGATAATAACGAGAAGGTCAGTCTTATCATGATAGATCTCGATAACTTCAAAAAGGTAAATGATATTCATGGACATAAGGAAGGCGATAATGTAATTATCGGACTTGCAAATGTCCTTAGGGATACCTTAAAGGAATGCGGGGTAGAAGGTGATATCGGACGCTGGGGCGGAGAGGAATTCATGATTCTTTTGCCACAGATTGCAGTTGATAAAGCAAGTGAAATCGCAAAAAACTTGTTAAAGAACTTCTCTGATAAGGAGTTCCCACTCGCCGGACATCAGACCATGAGCCTCGGTGTAACCGAGTACATAAACGGTGAAAAGTCAGACTCACTTACCATGAGAGTAGACGCCGCCCTTTATGAGGCAAAGGCTAACGGAAAGAACCAGGTGGTTGTGAGATAGATTTGAAAAATCATATTATAGATTTTACAAACACCACCACAATTGCGACAAGCATAATCATAGGAAGCACCTTCGTGAGATAGGTGCTTTTCTTTATTATGAAGCTTAGAATAATTGTCGATATAAGAACCACTATAGCACAAAGAAGTATGCTAAGTATAACCGACACACTGTAAGAAGATATAATCGAACAAATTATACCTACAAAGGCAATTGGAAGTATAGCGGTTAAGATATATAGTAATTTAAGAAAAAATCTGTCCAATTTTCGTAAAGATATATATATATTTTCCTCGGCATCCTTTGTGTATGTGTAATATCCAAGTAAGCCTGAGAAGATTAGTAAAAGTATAATAAGTTCATATATGTGAAGGTCAATAATGTAATCGGTAGTTTTATAATTATATGAACCATCTGTTGCAGATGTAACCTTAAAGAGCTCTTCGCCGTTTAGGTAGTCGTCCATTCGACTTTTTAATTCATCTTTATATTCATATAGTTCAGTTCCTGTAGTCAGGATGTCATATGAGCATACAGTTATAACGGAACTAAAAAAAGTTTCTGAGATTGCATATGAAAGTGTTGTTGATGGTATAACGTATAAGGTTATTTTATTATCTTTATTAGTACCCGCTATAAAATTCTTAAAGAAATCCATAGGAACTGAAAAGCCGCATTCGGCATAGCCTGACTGGATATCCGATATAAGCTTTTCTTCACTGTCTGTAAAATAAAAGCTATATAAGGAATTGACCTCGGAAATGTTTTTTTCAAAACTTTCTGCATAATCGGAGTTATCATTCATATATATTCCAACTCTTATTTCGGTATTTTTTTGGCGTGAAGGAAGAAGCTTATATATAGTGGTTAGTGCTATAATTAATAGCAGCATAGATATATATAACTTTTTTGATAATATTCTTTTTGTAAGCACTGAAAAACGGTTATATATTTTCATATTTTACCTTTCCTATAAAAATCATTCTGCAGTTAAAGTATAGTAATCTTTTTTAATACTCAGATTGATTTGTATATTTAACCAAACAACGAATGTGCAAGATTTGATATCAAGTATTGTCCCGGCAAATAAGTTGATATATTTTGTATTATTCTGGGAAGCATAGCGTGAGGTAATATACCACCACCTATATAGGCTATGGCTATGGCCGTAAAAAGCATAATCAGATTTCCGGAAAATTCACTTTTACTGAGGTTGCCGATTATTGATATGATAAGTGCAATAATAAAAATTGAAAAAAGTGAAGTAAACAGCCCTTTATAATTAAGATGTTTATTCAGTATGGAAACAGCTAAATGACAAGGTATATATGCAATATACAACGCAATAAAAACACATAAAAAATTGCTTATAAAAATGTGCAGTTTATTGATTTTGAATATGTTTAGCTTGTGTGACATACCGGCGTTGTAGTTTTGTATATATTGTATTAAAATAAATGCCATAAACAAAAGACTAAGCATAATTGCAGCAGCTTCGTAGTGTTTTTTAAGTGGATAGTTGTTTTCTGATGATGCTTCTACTACACATATGACTGAATCTTTATCAGTAACTTTTTCAAAAAAAATCATATTGGACCTATAGTTTATATCCAATACATCCTCATCGCTCATTTCATGTGCCCATGCTGTATCAAGTGCACTGTAAATTGCGGCCTGAGCAATGGTCAGATATCTGCCAAGTGACAGAAAAAGTTCGTTTGAAATGTAAGCAGTTATACTCTTATTGTCTCTAACAACTAAATTTACTATCGGATTATTTCCGGTCATTATGCCGTCATAGAATCCGGCAGGAAGGTATATAAAAAACAGTACTTCATTATTATCAAGCATTTTATAGCCTTCTTCTACACTGTTTACTTCGATTATGTTGGCTGTTTCACGCATGCTTTTCATAGAAGACAGATAATCAACAGCAAAATTCATATATCGCTCGTCTTTATCCTGCTCAAGATAATATGCTATTTTTGCAGTTTCATACGTTTTAGATTTATATATATGTTTTGAAACAAATGAACCGGCTGTTGATAAAAAGGCTAAAATTAGAAACATGGCTATCAACAAAGAAGAAAGGTATTTTTTCATTCTCTTAAAATCTGCTCTTATTAAGTTGAAAAAAAGTCTGTGTGAAGACATTTTAAAACTCCGTTCTGATAAATATAGTATATTAAACTCCGTTTTGGACAGTGAAAAAGTACTTGTTTGATTAAAATCAGTTTCTGAGTATATCAATGAAACTTATACCGTTTTTTCTTAATTCGTTTGTATCAATAAGGCTGCCATTTTTTAGTAGAAGCACACGGTTGCAAAAATTAAATATATCTTCATCATGAGAAGCCAGTATAATTGTTCCGCCATCTGCTCTGAAATTCTGCATATAATAAAGTATGTCTTGTTTGGCCGGAAGATCAAGCGCAGCAAAAGGTTCATCCATTAAAAGTATAGATGGATTATTTATCAGAACCGTTGCAAGACTCAGTCTTTTTTTCATGCCTCCGGAAAGTGTTGATACAGGTTTATCTATAAAATTTATTATACCGAGTTCGGCAAGCGGTGGGGTGTTTAATTTTTCGATTATTTCTTTTTTGGTAAGTTTGCACCACATACGTATATTGTCTACAGGCTTTAATTCGTCAAACAAAGGGTTGCTTTGTGGAAGATACCCGATATCAAGATCAGAGTATTTTTCTACTATACAAGAGAGTAAAGTGGATTTGCCTGAGCCATTTACTCCAAGTATACCCACAGCTTCTTTTGCGTCAGCAAAAAAAGATATATTGTTTAAAACTTGGTTTTTTCCGTAAGATTTTGAAATGTTTTCAATATTAAACATATTATTATGTTACTCCTTGATGATTAATATAATATAGTAGTTTAATTATTATTTTTTATGTGTAAGTTTAATTATCTAATAGTCTTCTTCAATTATCTGAAACTCCAGATAATCAAAATCTATCTTATCCATAAAATTATCCTGATTAAAACGGGTTTTAGCAAATTTTATAAAATCCTTTTGATTTAACTTTAGCCAATAAGGCTTTGGAATATGCAGGTTTTCACATATTTCATCCAGCGCAGCATACACCTTTCTGGTTCTGTTTAAGGTGTAGTCATCAATGCATGCCGTATATTCATTTAGCATATGACCACGTTTTACTGTTCTTCCCCAAACTCTGAACATATATATTACCCCATCTTTAAATATTACTCAGCAAGTTTCTGTGACTTATTATAATTATTTTATGAAAAATAGTCTATATTTTTTTGAAAAAGTATGTTTCCTTTGACATAAACAAAAATAAATTGTAGTATAAAAATAATTATAATCTTTTTAAAGTGGTGAAGATATGTATAAATTAATTACAACAGATAAAAGTGCAAAAAGAGGAGAGTTTCATACTCCTCATGGAGTGATAGAGACTCCTGTTTTTATGAATGTAGGAACGGTAGCGGCTATAAAGGGCGCCGTATCAACTGAAGATTTGGAAGGGATAGGAACTCAAGTACAGCTTTCCAATACTTATCACTTACATGTACGTCCGGGTGATGAGATTGTAAAGCAGATGGGTGGTTTGCATAAATTTATGTCGTGGGAAAAGCCCATACTCACGGATTCGGGTGGATTTCAGGTATTTTCCCTTGCCGGACTTCGAAAGATTAAAGAAGAAGGTGTTTATTTTAACTCTCACATAGACGGTAAAAAGATTTTCATGGGGCCTGAAGAGAGTATGCAGATTCAGTCAAATCTTGCGTCAACCATTGCTATGGCTTTTGACGAGTGTCCTTCTTCGGTTGCGGAAAGGAGCTATATACAGCCTTCGGTTGACAGGACAACAAGATGGCTTCTTCGCTGTAAAAAGGAAATGGACAGGCTCAACTCCTTACCGGATACAATCAACAATAAACAGATGCTTTTCGGAATTAATCAGGGCGGTGTATTTGATGATATAAGAATTGAGCATGCCAAGACTATAGCTGACATAAATCTTGACGGATATGCCATAGGCGGTCTTGCAGTGGGAGAAACCCATGAGGAAATGTATCGTATAATCGAGGCAGTAATCCCATTTCTTCCAAAGGATAAGCCAACGTATCTGATGGGTGTCGGCACGCCGCTTAACATACTTGAAGCGGTTGAGCGTGGCGTTGATTTCTTTGACTGCGTATATCCTTCAAGAAACGGAAGACACGGGCATGTATATACACATCATGGCAAGATAAATCTTTTTAATGCCAAATATGAAACAGATAATGAGCCTATAGAAAAGGGTTGTGGATGTCCGGCATGCCGCAGATATTCCAGGGCATATATAAGACATCTTCTTAAGGCGAAGGAGATGCTTGGCATGAGGTTTTGCGTATTGCATAACCTGTATTTTTATAATCATCTTATGGAAGATATAAGAAATGCAATTGATGAACATAGCTTTGACACGTTTAAGTCGAGATTTATAACTGATTTTGAGAGTGGACAATAAAAGTGGAGTCTTTGGAGTGAGTTATTTGTATTATAAATCACTTGCATATTTTACCTTTTTATAATAATATATGATGAGTGAGATTTAATAAATTTTAGGAGGAAATAAAATGGGTGCTTTTGGTATAATTCTTTACTTTGCTTTCTTTTTTGGACTTATATATCTTATGGTCATCAAGCCTCAGAAGAAACAGCAAAAGCAGATGGAAGATTTGCATAATGCGATGGAACCCGGTGACACTATCATGACAACAGGCGGTTTTTACGGAACTTTGCTTGATATCGTTGATGATACAACAGTTATAGTAGAGTTTGGTAATGACAGACATTGTAGAATTCCAATGCATAAAAATGCAATTGCCGAGGTTGAAAAGGCCGGTTCAGCTATTGTTAAGGATGAAGAAGAGGAAGCTGATGACGATAAGAAGTCTGAGAGTAAACTTGGTAAGGAAAAGAAGTAAAAAATAGTAGACTTATTTTTTCGTTTGTGAGAAAATGTACATGATGATGTTTTCGATGCCTACGAAAACATTTTAATGAAAATTAAATAATTGAAAGGAGTTTCGACATGATTTACACAAAGGAAGTTGAAAACATGTGCCCTGTTGCTCAGGGTGTACACCATGGTAGTGCACCAATCCCTGAAGAAGCAAAGTGGGTACAGGCAAAGGAAGTAAAAGATATCTCCGGTTTCACACATGGTGTTGGCTGGTGTGCTCCACAGCAGGGAGCCTGCAAGCTTTCACTTAATGTTAAGGAAGGTATTATTCAGGAAGCTTTAGTAGAAACTATCGGATGTTCAGGTATGACTCACTCAGCAGCTATGGCAGCAGAGATTTTACCTGGTCTTACCGTTATGGAGGCACTTAATACTGACCTCGTATGTGATGCTATCAATACAGCTATGAGAGAGTTATTCTTACAGATAGTTTACGGTCGTTCACAGAGTGCATTCTCAGAGGATGGTCTTGCAGTTGGTGCAGGTCTTGAGGATTTAGGTAAGGGTCTTCGTTC
>JAFUEG010000044.1 GCA_017464045.1 Lachnospiraceae bacterium | reverse complement strand
TGTCAATACAATTGAGGAAATGATTGCCTGTATACCGGAGAGCATACCTGCATTCAGATGTGATGCTATGTATCAGGTGGTCGACAGACATCTTATAGCTCTCGATCATGTTGAGGCAGATGTGGAAAAGGCAAAAAAGGTTGCCAATATAGAATCCGAATTTTTGACTAACGGATATCCGAAGGATATGCTGCTTGCTCTTGCCGACGGTGATGAAAGAGCCGAAAAGCTGGCAGGAGAAAGCCGTGTGGTAAACGGGCTTTTCCCACTTTTTGATACAGAGGAAAAGGGACAGAATTTCCTGTTTTTGCCGCTTCATTTCAGGGAAAAATGCATAGGATATTTTGCAATTAAAAATGCTATATATCTTATGGAACAGCAGTTTTTGTTTGCCATAATGAATTCCCTTACAAGTGGTATGGAACAGCTTTTCTTCAGAAGTAAGCTTGCTAATTTAAACAGTGCACTGTCGGCACTTTACAATCATGATTCGATGACAGGACTTTATAACCGACTCGGATATACGGAGTATGCCGAAAGCTTTTACAGGAAATTGCATGATAACGGTGAGGGTATCACGGTTGTTTATATAGATTTAGACAGGCTTAAATTTATAAATGATAATTACGGACATGAGGTTGGTGATTATGCTATAAAAACCGTCGCAAGTCTTTCAATGGCTATTGCTTCGGAGGAAGGACTTTGCTTCAGACTCGGCGGTGATGAATTTCTTGTACTGGAAAAATATATTTCCGAAGAGGATGTAAAAAACAGATTATCCTCACTTGATAAGAGATTAGAGGATATCAGTAAAAGGGAGCATCTTCCGATTACCCTTACCGCAAGCACAGGATATGTAATCGGAAAACCGGATGAAGATAACACCCTTGACCTGCTTGTACAAAGAGCTGATGACATTATGTATCAGAGCAAGGTGGCAAGGAAGATGAACAGGGTGTAAATTGAGTTTAAGATAAAGATTTTGCACTTCAATAATAAAAATATTTTTAAGAACGATAATGAAACAAAAAGGAAAGAGGAGGATAATAAAATGACGATTTTAGTTACAGGTGGAGCAGGTTATATCGGAAGCCATACCTGCGTGGAATTATTAAATGAGGGATATGAGGTTGTTGTGGTTGATAACCTTTATAATTCAAGCCCTAAGGCTATAGAAAGGGTTGAAAAGATTACCGGAAAGAAGATTAAATTCTATGAAGCGGATATATGTGACGCAGCAGCCATGAATAAGGTTTTGGATGAGAATAAGATTGACTGCGTTATACATTTTGCAGGACTTAAGGCAGTAGGTGAGTCAGTTGAAAAACCTCTTGAATACTATCAGAACAACATAGGCGGAACCCTTACCTTATGTGATGCACTTAGAAAGCATGGAGTTAAAAATATAATCTTTTCTTCATCGGCAACAGTTTACGGCGACCCGGCATTTATACCTATCACCGAGGAGTGTCCAAAGGGAATATGTACCAACCCTTACGGTTGGACCAAGCATATGATAGAGCAGATTCTTACGGATTTCCATACAGCAGATAATGACTGGAATGTTATACTGCTTCGTTACTTTAACCCAATCGGAGCACATGAGAGCGGACTTATAGGTGAGGATCCTAAGGGTATTCCGAATAATCTCGTACCTTATGTGGCACAGGTTGCAATCGGAAAAAGAGAGGTGCTGGGTGTATTTGGCGATGACTATGATACACCGGACGGAACCTGTATCAGAGATTATATACATGTAGTTGACCTTGCGAGAGGACATGTGGCAGCTATTAATAAGATTAAGGAAAATCCTGGAGTTAAGGTATATAACCTCGGTACCGGAAACGGTCAGAGTGTTCTGGATGTGGTTAAGGCATTTAGCAAGGCATGCGGACATGATGTACCTTATGTTATTAAACCAAGACGTGCAGGGGATGTGCCGGTATGTTATTCGGATGCGAGTCTTGCACTTAAGGAGCTTGGCTGGAAAGCGGAGTATGGCATAGATGAGATGTGCGCTTCTTCCTGGAAGTGGCAGAGCATGAATCCGGACGGATATAATACAGCAGAATAGGTATATAAGAATAATCAGTCAGTAATAACGGACAAGATTAAGAGGATGATTAAATAAGTAAGTTAAATTAAGTAGGTTTAGAAAGGGCTTTAAATATGGATAAGATTTCAGCACTTTCCCTTGAGATAAAAGAGGGAAAATTAGATGAAAAAATCAAGGATATATATGTTGATGAAACCAAGCTTTCATATCAAAGAGAAAGGTATGTGGATGCACTTTCGGAGTACGCACGTATATTTGCGGATGGAGATATGGATGCCTCTGTAGAGATTTACAGCGCACCGGGAAGAAGTGAGATAGGTGGCAATCATACGGATCATCAGCATGGAAATGTACTTGCGGCATCCATCAATGATGATGCCATAGCAATTGTCGGAAATGTAAATAATGAAGCAGTAAGAGTGTTGTCCAAGGGATATGATATGCTTACCATACCGCTTGACAATATCGAAAAAGTTGACAGTGAAGAAGGCACAACCATAGCACTTATCAAGGGAGTAATCTATGGTGTGAAAAATGCAGGCTATAATATAGGCGGTTTTGATGCCTACATAACAAGTGATGTTTTAAGCGGCTCCGGACTTTCTTCATCTGCAGCATTTGAGACAATAATCGGAACAATTTTGTCCGGTCTTTACAATGATATGAAGATAGATGCAGTTGAGATAGCAAAGCTTGGACAGTATGCTGAAAATGTCTATTTTGGAAAGCCATGCGGGCTTATGGACCAGATGGCATGCTCGGTCGGTTCACTCTGCCAGATAGATTTTAAGAATCCGGAGGAACCTGTTATAGACAGAGTCGAGTTTGATTTAAGCAGTGTAGGCTACAGCTTATGTATAACCGATACAAAGGGCTCTCATGCAGATCTTACACCGGATTATGCGGCAGTTCCTGTAGAAATGAAAAATGCTGCTTCCTGCTTTGGCAAGGAGGTTCTCCGTGAGGTTGATAAGGATGAGCTTTTGGCAGGAATTAATAAGATTAGAAAATCTTTCGGTGACAGAGCTGCACTTCGTGCACTTCATTTCTTAGAGGAAAATGAGCGTGCGGTACTTGAAGCCAAAGCATTGAAGGATAATGATTTTGAAGAGTTCTTAAGACTGTTTAAGGCATCAGGGGATTCTTCCTATAAGTATCTTCAGAATGTTTATACCAATCATGATATAGAGCATCAAAATGTTTCAGTGGGGCTTTGCATAAGTGAGCTTGTGCTTGGAGATAAGGGTGTCGCAAGAGTACATGGCGGTGGATTTGCAGGAACCATACAAGCATTTGTAAAAAATGATGTCGTTGAGCAGTATAAAAAAGCCATGGATGATTTATTTGGAGAAGGCTCATGTAATGTGCTGATGATAAGAAAATACGGCGGCATAAAGGTGGCATAAAAATTTAATATGATGTTCATATGATATATGACAGATTATTTGGTGATTATATGGTAAAGTTTTGATTTACGAACTCTTTGGGAGGTTTGTGAAGTTATGAAGTTTGGGAAAAAGATACTGACAGCACTTCTTGTTTTGACATTAACATTATGTGCTGTCGGATGTGGTAAGAAAGAGACAACTGATAATACGGAAGCAGTAGCTACTTCGGAAGATGCTGCATCACCGGAGGACGCAGATGGCGGGGATTATATTCCTCTTCCTGTTGGAAGTTCCTCTGAAGATACTGCTGTGGAGGCAGATGTGTTTGTAGAAAAGATTGATAATCTTTCAGAGGATTTTATAACCGGTGCCGATTTATCTTCGATTGCAGCGGAGTTTGACAGCGGTGTTAAGTATTATGACTTTGATGGAAATGAATTGGACGAGCAGGGATTTTTTGATTTTCTTTATAATGATTGCGAAGTTAATTATGTGCGTATAAGAGTATGGGTAGACCCTTATGATGAGGATGGTAATTCCTACGGAGGTGGTAATAATGATATTGAGACTGCCAAGAGAATAGGAACATGGGCTACCAATGCAGGTATGCGTGTGCTGATTGATTTTCATTATTCAGATTTCTGGGCCGACCCGAGTAAGCAGAGAGCTCCTAAGGAATGGGAGGATTTATCGGTAGATGAAAAAGCAGTTGCTTTAAGAATGTACACGGAGGATTCTCTTAATGAACTGATTAATGCAGGTGTTGATGTGGGCATGGTTCAGATCGGAAATGAAACC
>JAFUEG010000043.1 GCA_017464045.1 Lachnospiraceae bacterium | reverse complement strand
TGCAATAATGTGTATTTGCATGAAGAGCATGACTGGGTTATTACTGACATCAGGTGATTGAATAAAGATGAAATGAATTCTAATAAATGCGGAGCGTTGTAAGCGTTCCGCTTTTTTACTTCGATGTGGTTAAAAATATAAAAGAATCTGAAAGGATTGATATAATTCCATTGAAAAAAACATATGAAAGTGTTAAAATCAAAAACAGATTAGTTGCATATAACTAACCCAATAATAATGTTGTCAATAACAACATAAAATAAATAGAGAGGAGTGAATAATATGTCATTTTGTGGAAAGTTTTGTTCATTTGCGGCAGGAGTATTATTTGGTACTGCAGGTATTAAGATTTTATCAAGTAAGGATGCAAAGAAGGTTTACACCCATGCTACGGCGGCAACGCTTCGTGCCAAGGACTGCGTTATGAAAACTGTAAACACAGTTAAGGAAAACTGTGAGGACATCTATGCAGAGGCTAAGCAGATTAATGCAGAGCGTGAGGAAAAGGATGCTGAAGAGATTATCGGTGATGCTGTGTCCGAAGAAGAGGCAGCAGCTGAAGCTTAGTTGGTTTTAAAGCATAATTTATAGTGATTTTTCAGATGCTTTGAAAAATCATACAGCATTCAGACAGAGGATAGTTTTATGAAATGTGTTATAAAGCATGATATAAAAAATCGTATAAGAGTACATCTTTTGAAAGACCATCTTACCATCAGGGAGGCAGACAGATTAGAATACATACTTGCCTCAAATGATATGGTAAGTCTGGTTAAGGTGTATGAGAGAACAGCAGATGTTGTAATTGAGTATAAGAAAAGCAGGGAGGAGATTATTGCCCTGCTTGCTTCACTTGATCCGCAGAAGATTGAAGTGCCGGAAAGTGTATATCAGACCTCTGGCAGAGAACTTAACAGACATTATCAGGATAAGCTGTTTGATAAAATAACATTCCGTTATATCAAAAATTGTATAATTCCAATGCCGTTTAGGACTGCAATTACTATTGCTCATTCTTTAAAATATATCAAAGAGGGACTTGTATGCCTGTGGAATAAAAAGCTGGAGGTTCCGGTGCTTGATGGCGCGGCAATTGGTGCATCCGTCTTAAGAAAGGATTATAAGACTGCCGGAAGCGTTATGTTTTTACTTGGAGTCGGCGAACTCCTAGAAGAGTGGACTCATAAGAAATCCATAAATGACTTGGCAAAGACTATGTCACTTAATATAGGCACAGTATGGCTTAAGACATTTGACGGGGAGACCGCAGTGCCGGTATCTAAGGTTAAGGAAGATGACAGAATTATTGTCCGTATGGGCAATACTATACCATTTGACGGTGAAATAGAGGAAGGAGATGCCCTTGTAAACCAGGCATCACTTACGGGTGAATCTGTACCGGTTGCTAAGTCAAGAGGTGGATATGTCTATGCAGGAACTGTAGTGGAAGAAGGCGAGATTACTGTTATAGTTAAGGCGGTTTCCGGAACCGGAAGATATGACAAGATTGTTAAAATGATAGAGGAATCTGAGAAGTTAAAATCCGGTCTTGAAAGCAAGGCAGAGCATCTTGCGGACAGCCTTGTACCATATTCGCTTGCAGGAACTGCTGTAACTTATATTCTTACTAGAAATGTTACAAAAGCGATGTCGGTGCTTATGGTTGACTTTTCATGCGCACTGAAGCTTGCTATGCCGATATCAGTTTTATCAGCTATAAGAGAGGCAGGACAAAATAAGATAACGGTAAAGGGCGGCAAATTCCTTGAGGCTATGGCAGAGGCTGATACTATTATATTTGACAAAACAGGAACGCTGACAAAGGCAAAGCCTACGGTTGCTAAGGTTTATAGCTTTGATGATGCTAAAGATGAAACGGAGATTCTAAAGATAGCAGCATGTCTTGAAGAGCATTTTCCTCATTCAATGGCGAATGCTGTTGTGGATGAGGCCGCGTCAAGAGGCATAGAGCATGAGGAGATGCATACGAAGGTTGAGTATATCGTTGCACATGGAATTGCTACGACTATAGATGGTAAAAAGACCATAATCGGAAGCTATCATTTTGTTTTTGAGGATGAAAAATGTGTTATACCGGATGATAAAAAAGATATATTTGACAGCATTCCACCGGAGTATTCACAGCTTTATCTTGCGATGGATGGTGTGCTGATTGGTGTTATATGTATAGAAGACCCTCTTAGAAGCGAAGCTAAGGATGTTATAGATAAGCTTCATGAGATGGGTTTTAAGAAACTTGTAATGATGACAGGTGATAGTGAAAAAACAGCAAGAGCAATTGCTGCTGAGGTTGGAGTCGATGAGTATTATGCCGAGGTTCTTCCTGAGGATAAGGCAGGATATATAAGAAGAGCAAGAGAGGAAGGGCATAAGGTTATAATGATAGGTGACGGTATAAATGATTCTCCTGCTCTTTCAGAGGCAGATGTCGGTATAGCTATAAGTGAAGGTGCCGATATAGCAAGGGAGATTGCAGATATAACTGTCGGTGCAGATGAACTCTACGGACTTATAACTTTAAAAGAACTTAGCAATCTTCTGATGGAGAGAATAAAGAAAAACTATCGACAGATAGTATTCTTCAATGCAGGTTTTATATTGCTTGGTATAACTGGAGTAATTACGCCGACTACAGGAGCATTTTTACATAATTCTTCAACGGTGGCATTTAGTTTAAGAAGTATGACTAAACTTATTGATAAATAAAAGATTTTTATTGCTTTTTGATATTAAACTGATATATGAACAATTCATAAAAGATTTAATATAATAGTTTGTCTTATTATAATGGCGCTATATATTCAGGAATGATGTGTATAGCGCTTTTTTTGTTGCGAAAAAAGATATACATGCGTTGACTTTATAAGGCTTATGTGTTATAAATAAAATAACCATAGCTGTAAGCAGGAAATATGGTTATGTAACTCGTTGTTTTTGTTTCACAAGGATGTGGTTCTACCATCAAGGAAGGAGGTAAAAAATGTCTAACATCAGTGGTTTCGGGAGTTTGTTTGGAACTTCAAACAGTTATTCAAACCAGAACAGTATCTGGGGAGGAATGACATCGTCTTCAGGTTCATCTATTTTAACTGACTATGCTGCTATTAAGAACGGAAGCTATAAGAAACTTGCAAAGAAGTATTATGCAAGTGATAGTGTTAAGACCGAGTCAGAAGCAAAGGCAGAAACAAAAAAGCTTGGACTTGTACAGACGGGAGCTGATTCCCTTTCTTCATCTTTAAGTGCTTTATCTAAGAGTTCGTTATATGAAAAGAAAAAGATAAGCTCTAAGGATGAAACAACAGGCGAAACTTCAGAGAAGGAAGATTATGACTGGAAAGCTATTACAAGTGCCGTTAAATCATTTATTGATAATTATAATGACACTATCGGTGATGCTGCAGACACTAATCTTGCCGGAGTCTTAAGAAACGCCATGCATATGACTTCTTCGGTTAAAGCGAACAGTAAACTGCTTTTAGAGGTTGGAATTACAATCGGTAAGGAGAACAAGCTTGAACTTGATGAGGATAAGCTTAAGGAAGCAAATATCAGCACCTTAAAGACCTTATTTACAGGTTCTAATTCATTTGCTGACAATTTAACTCAGAAATCTGCGGCTATATCAAAGGCTATTTCAAATTCAGCTAGTTCCTATACCAGCAGTGGAAGCGCATTACCTACATCTTTTTCAAAGATGTTTGAGACAGAAGTCTAAAAGGAGGGATGAAGATGGCTATTAGTTCAGTTTCAAATGTAACAAGCAGTATTTATACTAATTATGCTGATACTACTGCAACAAAGGCAGTAGAGACTACTCAGTCAAAAGCAAGTGAATCGACCGGCAGTGTTGTATATGATAAGGGTGAGACAGCATCAAAGGCTACATACTCAATCAATAAGATGAGTCAGGCTGATAGGTCGGCACTCGTTGAGCAGCTTAAGAATGATCAGGCTGCCAGACAGCAGAGTTTAACTGATCTTGTAAGTAAGACACTTGGTCAGCAGGCTAAGAGTTACAGCTTAGCTATGAACGATGACGCATTTTGGCGCATGTTTGCAGACGGTAAGGTTACTGTTACGGAGGCTGCTAAAAAGCAGGCTCAGGAGGATATTTCCGAGGACGGTTACTGGGGCGTAAAGCAGACTTCACAGAGATTATTTGATTTTGCAAGCGCTCTTGCGGGTGATGATCCTAAGACTATGCAGGCTATGCAGAAGGCTATGGAAAAGGGCTTTAAAGAGGCTACCAAGACTTGGGGCAAGGAAATGCCTGAGATAACCCGTCAGACTAAGGATGCAGCCAATAAGCTTTTTGAAGAGTATTATAAGTCAAAGGGTATACTTGAATAATTAGTTTAATATTTGATTAGATTATAATAAGACATTGGGAGCTGTCACAGTTAAATGTGGCAGCTCTTTTTACATATTTCTTGAATAAAAGTAAACCTTATGATAGACTAAAAAAAGAATTTATTGAGCAGATAAGGAGACGTTGATATGGA
>JAFUEG010000042.1 GCA_017464045.1 Lachnospiraceae bacterium | reverse complement strand
TAGTAATTCGCAAACCATTCTTTTATTATCTCCTGCTTGTATCCTGCACATATAATAAACTCATTAAACCCATAATATGAATATTCCTTCATAATATGCCAAAGAATAGGCTTGTTACCTATCTCAATCATAGGCTTAGGTTTAAGATGGCTTTCTTCACTTATTCTTGTTCCGAATCCTCCGGCTAAAATTACAACCTTCATAACTCCTCCTTACATAATTACATCTTAAAGTTCTATTAACTCATCAACACAATAATCTCTATTGCTTATTTTCCCGATAACCTCATCCCAAAGCATAGGACTTATCCCGTTACCCGGTCTTTTACAGGTTATATTATCAGCGGAAAAAATCTCTCCTTTTTTGATTTCACATTTTGCTACTATCGACTTTCTGGCAACTATTATATTTTTTCTTTCTGCATCGGTTACATGTTTTATACCGTCTCCAAGCATTTTTTCCGCTCGCCTTACAGACTCGCAGATAATCTTTAATTCATCGGGAGTTACCGATGCCTTATGATCAGGTCCGGGCAAATTTCTGTCGAGTGTAAAATGCTTTTCAATAACCTTTACTCCTAGCGATACAGACAGGACAGGTGCAACTACTCCTCTTGAATGATCCGAAAAACCTATTTCATACTCAGGAAATGCTCTTTTTAAATCATTAATTGCAAGGATATTTACATCTTCATCCTCTGTCGGATATTCAGTATGACAGTGCATTATAATTAATCTGAACTTTTTTTCGGGTTTCAAAATGTCAACTGCTTCTTTTATCTCATCAATCGTAGACATACCTGTAGAAAGGATAACCGTCATATCCTCATTCAAAAATTCCGAAAGCTGTCTTAGATAAGGAAGATTTGTTATTTCACCTGATGGTATCTTCCATATTTTCTGTCCCTGTTCATATAAAAACTTATTTGACATAAGATCAAAACCTGTCGAAAAAACATCAAGTCCAAGTTCTTCGGCATATGCCCTAAGCTTAAGATATTCTTCATGCGACAGCTCAAGTTTTTTTGTCATCTCAAGCTGTGAATCAGCAGCACCTGTATTTTTAATCTGATATTCTGCCTTAGGAGCGTATCTTGATATAAGTGCCTCAGAATTAAAGGTTTGAAATTTTACCGCATCTACTCCACACTCCTTTGCAACCCTGACCATGTCATGCGCAAGCTCTGCGCTTCCGTTATGATTGCAGCCTATTTCAGCTATTACATACACCAAATATCACCTCTTTCATTAAACGAAAAAATTAATATATATCGTTAAATTTCTTTTTTAAGTCTATTCCCTTTTCAAAGCTTTCCCGTATTTTTTCAATTATTCGTTCACTTGTTTTTCCATCGCCATAGATACACGGCATGTCCTTTATTTTATCATGAAATTCTTTCGAAAAAGCCTTATTCATTGCACTAATAATCTCATTCTTATTCATTCCGCAATTAATTATACTTTCAGTCTGTATTCTTCCTTTCTGCCTATCCCCGATATTAATCGTAGGAACTCTCATAACCGGTGCTTCAAGTATACCGCTTGAAGAATTACCTATAACCGCTTCACAATATTTCATGGCTGAAAGATATCTTATCAGTCCAAGACTGAAAACCACTTTGATTTTATTAGGATACTTTTTCTCAAACTCATCCCACATATCATTTATTTTCTGTCCGCCGGCATCAGCATTGGATTTCGTAACTATAAAAAACATATCTTCAAAGCTAAGCATGGCATCCATTAATTCTTTCATCTGTATTGACGCGTCTTCATGTTCAAGTGTAACCGGATGAAATGTAACAAGTCCGTATTTTTCAAGTTTTAAATTATTTATATCAAGATTCTTTCCAAGCTCTTCAAGAGTCATAAGAGGCTGATTCATAATATTTTCCGTACCTAATGTTCCAACGTTAAAAACACGATCTTCGGTTTCACCAAGCTGAAGCACTCTTTTTTTATATTCCTCACAGCCCGTAAAATGGAGGTATGAAAATTTTGTTACGGCATGCCTTATTGCCTCATCCACAGCACCCTCAGTTGTCTCTCCACCATGTATATGCGCTATCGGTATTTTAGCATTGGCAGCTGCTATGACAGGTCCCAAAACTTCATATCTGTCGCCAAGCACAATAAGCATATCAGGATTAACTCTCTTAAAATGTCCGCTTGAGCCAATCAAAGCCTTTGATATTGCCTCATCCACATCCTCTTTTTCGTCGAGTATTTCTATAGTCTCACTTATAGGAAATCCATCCTTATATATTTCATCAATTGTATGACCGTATTTGTAAGAAAGATGTGTGCCGGACACAATTAAATCCAGCTTTAAATCTTCAGCATTATTTATCCTCTTAATCAAATTATACAAGAGACAGTACTCTGCTCTTGTAGATGTAAATACAGATATTGTTTTCATTTTGACACTCCGCTTTTTTATAAAGAACTATACTACGCCATAAACTTTTTTTCCGGGTAAGACATTATGCAAGACTGTACTTCCGGCTCCCACAATTGAACCTTCACCTATAGATATACCTTGAAGCAGTGTTGCATTAATACCGATATGGACATGATTCTCAATTGTTATATCTCCGGCAAGAGCTGCTGCCGGTGCTATATGACAATAGCTTCCGATTTTACATCCATGTTCTACTACAGCAGCAGTATTTATAATACTGAAATCGCCTACCGTTACTCCGGGATTTATGGCGGCATTTTTTCCAACATAAACCATTTGTCCTAAGGTTACATTTTCAGCTATAGACGCAGTCTTATCTATAACATTCACAAAAGAAAACCCAATATCGCAAGCTAAATTTATAAGTCTGTTTCTAAGTGTGTAATCACCAACTCCGCCCACTGTTACAAAAGCATACTTTACCCCGTCATTATATACCTTTTCCAGAACCGAATCATCACCAATTACTTTAACTCCGCTTTGTAAACCTTTTACTACAGGATCTGTAACTCCTACTATCTCATATTCAGTTGAAGTCTTAATAGAATCAACAACCGCAGAAAAATAACCTCCTGCTCCGATTAATATTACCCTTTTCATAATCCCCATTATATCCTTTTTATCATTCATCAAAATTAATTTTTGATTCCGGAACAACTATAGGTTTCTTAACAACCCTCTGATTTATAATACCTATATACTCTCCCAAAAGAGTAAGGGCAACAAAATTTGCCGAAAGCATTAAAAAGATTATAAATGAAACCGCAAGTATCAGTTCAACCGCAGCACCATACCCAATACACAGACCCACTATCATAAAAATAAATAAAACAAAGCTTATAAAAAAAGAAATAATTGCAGATATCATGGGAAGTCTTAAAATCTTTTTCTTTGAGGCATTGGTTACTCTTGAAAATGCTATATCAACCAGTTTTCCGATATTGTTTTTCGTATTGCCTTTTTTTCTAAGCTTCTGTCTGAAATATATCTTATCAACATCTGTACCATATATTCTGACTGCTTCAAAAAGTGAAACTTCATAATCCTCTGCAACCATCTTGGAAAAAATATTTAAAAAACTTTTATCATACAAGCCGCTGCCATCATAGTTTTCTATATAATCAGTATCGGATAATCTGGTAGCCATTTTATTAAACGCTTTTCTGCCAAGATAAATTAATCCCTTTTCCTCTGTTGATTCCTTCACAGCACATACTATCTTGGCACCGCCAATCCACTTATCTATCATATCAACTATCGCTTCTTTTGGCACCTGATGATCTGAAGGTATAAAAACAGTACAGTCGCCGGTTGTCTGAGTCAGACCATAAGTCGCGGACTTATACCAGAAATTCTTATAATTAAATATCGCTTTTACCGACTTATCCTTTTCACATTCTTCCAAAATAATTTTTCTGGTGTTGTCCGTGGATTTATTGTCTATAAAAACAATCTCATATTCATACGAGCTGTATTTTTCTTTTATTATCCCTCTTAGTTCTTCAATCATACTGACCACATTTTCTTCTTCGTTAAATGTAGGCAGCAAAAAACTTATCTTCATATCCCTTACCTCTTAGTATTCAAATAAATCCTTTAGCCATTCCTCTGCCATTTCTACCCACATAGCTACATTTACCGGTTGCTTTCCGCTTGTCATATTGCCTTGATAATTAGTAAGCGTTGAGCAGGTAGACAGACCATGATGACCTCTTGAAAATAAATGATATTCTACCATACTTTTATTTTCGACCAGTTTTTTTACAAGCTCCATGCTCTGAACATTATCAACGAGATCATCCTCATTTGTGTGCCAGATAAAACACGGAGGAAAAGTTTCATTCACATAAGGTGTTACGTCCCTTGATATATCATCTTTATCCTTTATATGAAGCATATTTCCAAAACCATATATTCTATCACCGCGAAGCTTACAAAACAGCGACACATCTATAATAGGATAACCGAGTATAAGCGCATTTGCTTTTATCTCATTATAATTATATTTGTCTTTAAACAATTCTGCCTGAGCCATACCAAGAGCCGCAAGATGTCCTCCTGCAGAAAATCCACACACAGCAATCTTTTCTTTATCCACATTATATCTTTCGGAGTTTTCTCTTATCAGCCTAATTGCCTCATATAGTTCTATAACAGGTTGAGGATATGCGGATTTCTCACCACATGTATAGTTAAGAATAAAAACAGAAAAGCCCTTGTTCAAAAACGAAAAAGCCACCGGATCCTTTTCACATTCTTCTATTCTCACATATCCGCCTCCGGGCACAATAAGCACCGCCGGGGTTACGTGAGGATGCCAGTTATCTTTGTTTCTTTTCTTTTGCTCCGACTGTTCTATACAGTATATTTCCACAAAAGCAGTATCATTAATATTAAATATATCCTTTTTCATTTCTTCTCCAAATAATCCAAATCATCTAAACAGCACTGATAATAATTTGTTATTCCGTATTTCGCAAAAAACTTTTCCGAATCCCGTATGGCTGCTGCCGCACAAACAAAAACATATATATCCTTATGATTTATTAATTCTGATGCCGTAGTGGTTCTAAGTCCTAAAAAATCAATGCTTTTGAACGAATCAACTACCACCTTAAGCTTAGCATTATTATAATGCTCTTTTATATATTCGTAAACAGCATTTGCAGTCTGATTAACGCCCCACAAAGCATACTCTGTATAATTGTTATTCTTAAACTTTTCGTCTATAAATCTGAACGTGTTATTCAGAAATTCTATTATATAACCACTCCGGTTACTGTCAAAAAACACATCATGTATTTTTCTTATTTTTTCATAATCCGTCTTTCCTTCCACACGTTCCTTTGCATTTTCGAGCATAAGCTTTTTTAGCTCTTCAAACCGGCACGGTTTTGGATTCCAATCTATTTTATCATAATCCTCTTTTGCATATATTTTAAGAATCTTATCTATACCTGAAAATCTCCATGAAAACTCATCCTTCGCAAACACTACAGGTATACCAAAAGCTGCACACGGAACAGCTCCGTGAAGTCTGGTTGTTATAATAAGTCTTGCTTTTTCACAATACTCTTTAAACCGTCTTTTACACATCTCTTCGGGAGTTACGTCAAGTTCATCCAGATTAAAGGTATGACTTACAAATACACAATCATCATAAATCTCCTTAGGAATATACTTCTTTAATTCATCATTTACATCTATGCAATATATTTTC
>JAFUEG010000041.1 GCA_017464045.1 Lachnospiraceae bacterium | reverse complement strand
TTGTTGGAACCACATATACAGGAACCCTTGAATCATCGGTTGAAATACGAACCTCTTCACCACGAAGACTGTTAGGGGCATCATCAAGCTTAATTCCAAGGTAAGTAAGTCTTTCGCATATTCTTGTTCTGGCAGTTTTATTGTTCTCTCCGACACCTGCAGTAAATACAATTGCATCTACTCCATTCATGGCTGCCACATATCCGCCTATAAACTTAGCCGCTTGATAGCAAAATACATTCATTGCTATCTCACATCTCTTATCACCGGCAAGTATACCCTCATCTAAATCTCTGAAATCACTTGATTTACCGGATATTCCATAAACTCCCGAATCCTTATTAAGAATATTCATAACCTCTGATACGGTCTTATTTTCTTTATTTGCAATAAACTCAATAATTGCCGGATCAATATTACCACTTCTTGTTCCCATTGTTATACCTTCAAGAGGCGTAAATCCCATGGTTGTATCAACCGACTTACCACCTTCTACAGCACATATACTTGCTCCTCCACCAAGATGACATACGATGATTTTAGTATCCTTTATATCTTTACCAAGAAGCTCTGCGGTTCTTTTTGAAACAAAGCTATGGCTTGTACCATGAAAGCCGTATCTTCTTACTTTATACTTTTCATAATACTCATATGGTATACCATAGATATATGCATAATCCGGCATAGTCTGATGAAATGCCGTATCAAACACAGCAACCTGCGGCACATTCGGCATAAGTTCTTTACAGGCTCTGATACCTATAAGATTTGCAGGATTATGTAAAGGCGCAAGCTCTGAGCATTCTTCAATCGCTTTAATAACATCATCATTTATAACTGCTGAACCGGCAAATTTTTCTCCACCGTGAACAACACGATGACCTATTGCGCCAATTTCGGATAAATCATTTATAGCACCACACTCTTTATCTGTAAGCTTTTCTATAACAAGCTTAACTGCAGCACTATGATCAGGCATAGGAGCTTCAAACACTTTTTTCTCCTTACCTGTAGTTTGATGAGTAATAAAGGAACCATCTATCTTAATTCTCTCACAGTTTCCCTTTGCAAGCATCTGCTCAGTATCTGAATCGATAAGCTGATACTTTAATGAAGAACTTCCACAATTTATAACTAAAACCTTCATATAAAATCTCCTTTAGCTAATATTATCGACTAACTGCAATCAGTATTAGTCTTATTATGTATATTTAATAAAAAATCTTCTATTCTTTTAATGCCTGAGCCTGTACAGCAGTTATAGCAACAACACCTACTATATCATCAGATGAACAGCCTCTGGATAGATCGTTAACCGGTTTAGCTATACCCTGTGTAATAGGACCATAAGCATCCGCTTTCGCAAGTCTTTGAACAAGCTTATAACCTATATTTCCTGCATCCAGATCAGGGAATATAAGTACATTTGCCTTACCTGCAACTGTACTTCCCGGTGCTTTTGAAGCAGCCACCTCAGGAACTATGGCAGCATCTGATTGCAGTTCGCCATCACACTTTAAATCAGGGCATTCCCGATTGACAATCTTTGTTGCCTCTATAACCTTATCTACATAAGGGTGCTTTGCACTTCCTTTTGTTGAATGTGAAAGCATAGCAACAATCGGTTCCTCATCTACAAGGAGCTTAAATGACTTTGCTGAACTTTCTGCAATTGCTGCAAGTTCTTCAGCATTTGGAAACTGATTAAGTCCCGCATCAGAAAATACAAATGTTCCATTTGCACCCATATCGCAGTTAGGAACAACAACAAGGAAAAATGCAGAAACAAGTTTTGTATCAGGAGCTGTTTTTAGAATCTGTAATGCCGCACGCAAAACATTTGCTGATGAGTTTACAGCGCCTGCAACCATGCCATCCGCATCTCCGGCCTTAACCATTATACATCCAAAATATAATAGATTTGTAAGTAAAAGTTCCTTTGCTTCTTCCGGTGTTATACCTTTTTTCTTTCTAATCTCAACTAACAATGCCACATAATCATTAAGCTTTGGACAATCATAAGGATCAACAAAACCGGCTTTTGATAAATCAAGGCCGTTTTCGACTGCCCTTTTTAAAATATCAGATTTATCACCAATCAAGATAATATTTGCGATATCCTCATCCAAAATCTTATGAGCAGCCTGTAATGTCCTCATATCGGCTGTCTCAGGCAGAACTATTGTTTTTTTGTCAGCTTTTGCTCGTTGTTTAATGCTATCAATAAATCCCACGTTTTTTCTCCTTTAACCTCAAATATTATATAGTTTATTATTCCTTAATTAATTCCGGATCATCAATGACAAGACGACCTCTTCCATGCTCTTTACCATAGTACATAGCCATGTCAGCCCTGTTAATCAGCATGCTGGGTTCAGCACATATATTAGGATAAGATGTAAGGCCAATACATACATTTACATTAATAACACTATCTTCATGTCTAACAGTAGTGTTTTTTATTTCCTCATGCATAGCTTCAAGGATAGGAAAAGCCTCCTTCTCTGACTTATCCGGCAAAACTATAAGAAATTCCTCTCCGCCATATCGTCCAACAAAACCACCATTATCCTCTGCATATTTATTACCTATTGATGCTACGGTCTTTATCACCGCATCTCCGGCAAGATGTCCATAGGTATCATTTACAGTTTTAAATTTATCAATATCATAAAGGGCAACCGAAAGACTGCTCTTCTTTCTTTTAGCTTTTTTAACTGCATCGTCAAAAAGCTGCATAAAATACATTCTATTATTAATACCGGTAAGACCATCCTTATGAGCCATATCCTGCATCATAAGATAGAGTTTTGAATTCTTAACGGAAATATTAAACTCTGCTACACTTGCCTCATAATAATTAAGTCCCTTTTCAAAAAAATCCGACTTATCAGATGCTACAATCATCAATCCATAAAGTTTCTTTCCTTCAGCAAGAGGCAAAATTGCAACTGAATTAATATTGGCATCACCTATAAAATCAAACCTCTCAAGCTCAGTTCCCGTATATATATGAGAATCATGAACTTTTGTATTAAGATCTGAATATATTTTTTCTATCTCCTTACGAAGTCTTCTTTCAACTGAAGTATAATTAGTCTTTATTGTAAAATTACCGCGCTTATTAATGTATTCATCAGGTTCAGTATATATAGCGCAAAGTTTCGGAAGTTTTGTCTCCATAATGGAATCTGTTAGAACTTCTATACACTTTGATATATCAAAAGTGGAAGCCATAAAACTCATAACTTTTGTCTGTGCTTCTGTTTCCTTATTTACCTGTGCAAGTTCCTTATTAGTTCTTTGCATCTCAATTCTTTGGTAGTTAATTTGTTCATTGGTCGACTCTATTTTTTCCTGATATTCAATCAATTTTTTATTTGTATCCTGAATATCAGATACTTCTAATGTAAGACTAAATATTTTTTTCTCATTTTTTTCATTAATAGCAATTATCATATCAACAATTGTATAAGCCGAAAACAGTATAACAATCTGAACAAGAAAATAACATAATACTTCTGATTCAGTTCTGAATCTCGTTCCTAAAACAACAGATATTGTATAAATCACAACAACATATACTCTTCTGCCAAAAATATTATCCTTGTCAAAATCCGTATCATACAAAAGATACTCAATTGAAAAAACAGTTATTAAAACACAAAGAGCCATCATCACGATCATCAAATTAGGTATTATTGCTGTAAGCATTTCAAAAACAGTGATTTCAATAAATCTAAAAAGCAGAAATCCCTTTCTTGACATAAAATAATCAACACGATAAAGTAAAAAATCGATTACAAAAAACACAGCAAGAATTATAAAAACCTGTAATGCATTAAGTTTAGGATCTTTACTACTATTTGTAAGCTTAGCTATATAAACAGCAAAAGCAGTAATAACGTTTGCCAAATAAACTATTCTATGAAATAAAGGGTTGTATTTAATTGAATTATTCATTCTGTCAAATGAATTTAAAGAGCTATCTTTAATATCAACGATATCAGCGTCAATATCTTTTTTCGCCTTTCCCATTATCCCTATTTCTCCCAATAAATTTCTATATTTGCACCTTCATGTATTAAATCAATAAATTCCGCATGAGCACCATCAACTTTTGTTTCCAGTCTGCTTCCTTTCATAGATGACATATCAAATGCACAAGCATCCATGGCATCTACAAACCTATACTCGTTTTTTCCGGTAAGTGTATATGGAACATTATTTATTATAACATGTAAAGAAGCCAAGCCAGCATCATTGTCAGCCACATTGTTTTTCTGTGTTTCAACATTTTCAGGCGTCTCTTTTTCTTTCATTTTTTCTTTATCTGCTTCTGTTGCTTCAGGTAAATCTTCATATTTAACCTCATCACTCCATGAAACCACAAAATTCTCATAAACTTTTTCATCCAAAAGAGCTTCTTTATTATTTACAAATATCTTTCCTTCAGGTTTAACGTCCATAAATGTAAGAAGTTGATCAAGCAGATAGTAATTTTTCATTTCTATCTCATCACCATCTTGAATTTCATATGATTCAGTTTCAGGATTGCCATTTACAACTGCAAATTTAGGACATGTTATCTTATTGCCATTTACAATAAAATCAAGTGTCCCATCATATTCAGGAAGTGTACCAAGTATCGCTGAAGCCGGCTCACCTGAGGTTGATTTTATTATATCAATCTTATCGTTTGCTTCAATCAGAGCATTCATTCCTACAATATTATCATTTCTCTTAATGACGGCAGCCTCTCCATTAAATCCACGGACGATGCGATTCTTACCATTAATCTTAAATGTTAAATCCTCACCTCTTATAGGGAAAATATGCTCATTCGGAAGTCCGTACTGAACGGCTGCATCAAATATTGTAAGCTTATCATTATTATAAAGTTTAACTCTGTCACCATTGACTGTGACAAAAATAAAATTATTCTTCTGATCAAAATAATTAAGGCATATACCTATAGGAGTTACATATAAAGGATCTTTTTTGATATTTTCAACGAGAAAATTAATATTATGCATAACCTCCTGACCTCTTAAAGCAACTCTTTCTTCAGGAAGTTTTAGCATACGCGCCAGAACATCGGTAAATCCATCAAGCTTTCCGCCGCCGCCCACAACGAAAACAGCGCTTACCGGCATACCACCGTTAAGCTCAATAATTTTATCCGCAATTTTTTTAGTTATTTCATCTTTTACCGACGCAAGCGTTTTAAATATTTCATCAGGAGTAATCTTATGTGAAATACCCATTATATCCTTATAGGTAACTGACTTTTTCTTAGGACTGACCATTTTTAGCATCTCAGCCGTATCAAAATCAATGAGATATTTTTTAATTAATGTCTCCGTAAGTTCGTCACCTGCCGACGGAATCATACCATATCCAATTATGCTTCCATCTCTTGTAATACAAATATCTGATGTACCTGCTCCAACATCCAAAAGGGCAATATTTAGTAGTCTGAAATTTTCAGGGATAGCAACATTAATTGCTGCTATTGGCTCCAAAGTAAGATTAGAAACATATAATCCGGCCTTTTCTACAGCAGTATAAAGACTGCTGACAACCTCTTCCGGAAGAAATGTATCAAGTATATCCGCACCAATCTTGACACCTCTATGGCCTTCAAGATTAAGTATTTCATAATCATTTAAATAATATTTTATAG
>JAFUEG010000040.1 GCA_017464045.1 Lachnospiraceae bacterium | reverse complement strand
GAACGAATGAAAATTGTTCAGGAGGGTTTGAACGGCTGCGGCGGAGCCTGTGATTTTTGCAATGGCTGTGATAACTTAGGTGGCGGAAGCATAGATGCATTTTATGAGCCTTATATAAACGGAGAGGTAGAGCTTAGGGATTTAAATATGAACTACAAAAGCAATACCGGTATGGTGCATTAATAATGCAAAAGGAGATTTTTAAATTGAAAGATTTGGTTAAATACTGTACAATATACTTTAAATCAATATTATAACAGTATGAGGTGAACAAAAATGTATATGGATTTTACGTATATTTTGGTAATCATTGGTGCGGTCATAAGTATGATTGCATCGTGGAATGTCAATGCAAGATTTAAAAAGTACAGCACGGTCAGAAACAGTCGTGGGATTACTTCCCAGCAGGCAGCAGAGACGATACTTCATGGTGCAGGCATATATGATGTGCGTATTGAACGAATAAGCGGTAATCTAACAGACCATTACTCGCCGAGTGAAAAGGTTTTAAGACTTTCCGACAGTGTATATAACCAGACTTCAGTTGCAGCAATCGGTGTTGCAGCACATGAATGCGGACATGCTATACAGCACCAGGTAGGATACGGACCGCTTAAATTAAGATCACTTTCAGTTCCGATTGCCAATATCGGTTCAAAGCTTTCGTGGCCTATCCTTATAGCAGGACTTGCTATGGGTTCTTTCGGACTCGCGCAGGTTGGCGTATGGATGTTTGTAGCAGTTGTATTTTTCCAGCTTATTACGCTTCCTGTTGAGTTTGACGCATCCCACAGGGCAATCAAGATACTTGATCAAAGCAACATGCTTGCCGGTGAAGAGCTTTCAGGTTCTAAAAAGGTTCTTATGGCCGCGGCACTTACTTATGTGGCAGCACTGTTCTCGACTATCCTTCAGTTGTTAAGACTTATTATGATTGTAAACAGCAGCAGGAGAGATTAGGAATAAGTGATAAGTTAAAATATGTTGCAAGAGGTGAGATAGCTATATTTAAGAAAAAACCAAAAAAAAGATATACTGATCCTAATTCCAAAGCGGAAAATGCCGGTCAGGTGCATTTATCAAAAAAGAAATTTAAATATATTCGTGATAAGCTAATCGTGATTTCACCTAAAGTAAAGAAAGCGTATAATAATCAGTTTGATCGTATTGATGAGTTTCTTAGTTGTGGGGATACACAGCCGGCTATTGTAAAATCTGTTGAACCTCTTATAATATCCGCGTATTCTGATGAATTGGATGCAGTGATTTTTCTCAGATTTCCGGATGTGCTTGTAGATAAATATAAACTGAAAATAGATGACAGACTGGTTACTTCTAATATATATGAAAGGTATGTGGATGGATTTGAGAAGGATATTAGCCCGGGAGATTTTTGGCTTGGGCGTTATTCTAATTATAATCCGTTGGTTCAGTTGTTTTTAAGTGATGAAGAGGACTTTATCAGAAAACGAATTGAACTTTTTGATGAGGATAAATGGAAAAGAGTTGAAATGCTTACTCAAGAAAAGCATAATAATGGTAAATTTGTATGTAGATACGGTTTTTATTGTTTTAATAGATATTAATATTTTTTATATTTTTTTTGCTGACTTTGATTTTGTAGTAAATGCTTCGCAAAAATGCGGAGCATTTTTGCTTTTTTTAAACTGAAAACAGTGAAAAGCAAAATAATTCAACAAAATGACAAAATGGTATTGACAATAAATTTGTACTACTGTAATATATGTGACATAATCAATATGTCATTTGGATTGTATACAAATTTAAAAGGAGGAGTGGGTGTTATGAAAATAAAAACTTATGATGAAGCTATTCTTAGGATAAAAGAATTAGAAGAGGAAAATAAACAGCTTAAAGTTGAGATTGAGGAGTTAAAAAATAGAAAAATGAGTGGCAGAAAGAAGCATAATGATAAGTGGATGGCTTCTTATAATGATTTTGCAGTTCTTCATGAAAAGGGAATGACGATTGTTGAAAATGCAAAAATAAATAATATAAGTGTTCGAACTGCTTACAGGTATAAGGCTTATTATGATGCCTTGAAAAATAAGTTGTAAATCGGAGGATGATTATGGAAGAACAGAATAGAGGAGAGGTAATTATCTATCAGACAGAAGATGGTTTGACTAAAATTAGTGTAAGTATGCAAGATGAAACAGTTTGGCTTTCTCTTGAACAGATGTCAGAGTTGTTTCAGAGAGATAAGTCAACAATCTCAAGGCATATAAAAAATATTTTTTCTGAAGGAGAACTGGTGCAAAATTCAGTTGTTGCAAATTTTGCAACAACTGCCACTGATGGAAAAACATATAATGTAGATTTTTATAATTTAGATGTAATAATATCTGTCGGTTATCGTGTGAAATCCATTCGTGGTACACAATTTAGGATATGGGCAAATACGGTTTTAAAAGAATACATAATAAAAGGCTTTGCAATGGACGATGAACGCCTCAAAGGTAATGGGGGAGGAAATTATTGGAAAGAACTTCTCGACCGTATAAGGGATATTCGTTCGTCTGAAAAAGTGATGTATCGTCAAGTGCTTGATTTATATGCTACCAGTGTGGATTTTAACCCTAAAAGTGAAGAATCAATCAGGTTTTTTAAGATTGTCCAGAATAAGCTTCATTATGCAGCACATGGTCATACAGCTGCAGAGGTGATTTATGAACGGGCTGATGCAGAGAAGCCATTTATGGGGCTTACTACATTTCCGGGAGAGCTGCCTTCTATAAAAGACATAGGAATAGCTAAAAATTATCTTAAAGAGGATGAACTTAAGATATTAAATAATCTGGTGTCAGGTTATTTTGATTTGGCAGAAATAAATGCTATTGAACATAAACCTATGTATATGAGCGATTATGTAAATCAGTTAGATGCTGTTCTTACATCAGGAAATAGAAAATTGCTTAATGATGCAGGTAAGGTCAGTCATGAGGAGGCGATGAAAAAAGCAAATGATGAGTACAGAAAATATCAGGAAAATGCCATATCACCTGTTGAAAGAGCATATTTAGAAAGTTTAAAATTAACAGAAAAAATAGTAAAAAAGAGCATAAGAGAAAATAAGAAATAAAATAATAAGTGAATATACGAGGAGTTGTTTTTATGAACGACAAACGAAAAGAGAAAAATCAAACACTGAAAAGACTGAATATACTTGGGATTGGCAACAAGCTGTTGCTTGTATTTATTATATCGGTTTT
>JAFUEG010000039.1 GCA_017464045.1 Lachnospiraceae bacterium | reverse complement strand
GGCGATGAGATTCCGCCGATAGCCAGAATCATAGCAGTTGCGGATACCTTTGATGCGATGTATTCAAGCAGACCTTATCGTAAGAAGATGAAGCTTGAGGATGTTATAGCAGAGATAAACAGAGTAAAAGGTACCCAGCTTAGTGAAGAGGTAGTAGATATAGTAAATAAACTATATGAAGATGGAGAGTTTGACAAATTAAATGAGATAGATTCATCGATATAGTATGAAAAAATGTGTTATTGGGCGTGAGCCTTGTCACACACAATATAATGATGAATAATTGAGAACACCAAAACAGTTACACGCAAAGCTCGCTGGCGCTCACGCTTTGCTTAGTAACTTTTTGGTGTTCTCTTTTTTATACTCAGGTGTGACAAGGCTCACGCCCATGACGCAATTTTTATAAAATTAAAAAAATATATTGACAAATAATATTATACGTTGTATAGTATGCATGTAAACAATATTATACATCGTATAATATTAATGATTTAATAATATTAGCGATATGATAATATTGATATTAAGATAATATTTACAGATAAATATCATTAATATAAAAATGATAATTTGTGGATTGTAAAAAATAATGTGTAAGGCAGGTGATTATATGGTTTATCAATTGGGAGCTCCTCTGTTGGATGCCTGTGTTATGGCGGCACTTATAGATGGAGATGCTTACGGATATGTACTTACAAAGAAGGTTCAGGATGTCATAGACATTTCCGAGTCAACGCTTTATCCGGTACTTAGGAGACTTCAGAAGGACGGACTTCTTACTACCTATGATGTTCCGGATTCGGGAAGAAACAGAAGATATTATTCATTAACTGATACAGGGAAAGAAAAGCTTGAGTATTATATAAAAGAGTGGAGAGAATATCGGGATAAGATAAACACTTTATTAGGAGGGGATTTATAATGAACAGTGAAAAGTATTTAACGGAATTAAGCGGATACCTGAATCCGCTTTCCAAGGAAGAAAAGAAAAATGCCATGGAATATTACAGGGAATACGTGGCAGATATAGAAGCAAATGGTGAAGATATTGTGGAAAAACTCGGAACTCCGAGAAATTTGGCTAATTCGATTTTGAGTGACAATGCCTTAAAGCAGTTTAATAATCCGGATGTTAAGGTTGAAAAGAAGATGCATGGATGTCTTATAGGAATACTTGCACTTTTTGCACTTCCGGTAGGCTTGCCTTTGGTTATAGCTGCACTTGCAATTATATTTGCACTCGTTTTAGTTGGCTTTTCGCTTGTAGTTGCGTTTGGAGCAACCGGTATAGGTGTTTTTGTAGGTGCTATAGGTGCTGTGATTGCGGGAATTTGCTTCTTATTTACTATGCCGATTACAGGTATTACATTTTTCGGTATGTCCTTGGTTATGGCAGGCGTAAGTATACTTGCACTTTTAGCTACAGTTAAGATTTGTCAGTTTATTTTCTGGCTCATAGGAAGAATTTTCAGCAAAACTTTGGGCAAAAAAGATGGGGAGGTGCAGTAATTATGAAGAAGATGACTAAGGTATTATTGCTTTTAGCGTTTATATTTATCGTTCTTGGCGGAATTATTACGGCAATCGGTGTATTTTTCGGAGGACATACGGCAATAGGATGGGATAAGGAAAAGCACAGATTTATTACGGCAGATGACAGATACTATGTAACAGGTGAGAAAACAAAGCTTGATAAGTTTGACAGTATTGACATAGATTTGGATGCGGAAAGCGTTGAGCTTATTCCTTCCGATGATTTCTATATAGAATATGCAGTTTATTCCTATGATAAGAATGTTGTTCCTTACAGCGTAAATGAAAAAACGCTTAAGATTAAGATACAGGATAAGTTTTTCGTGTTTGATTTATTTGATTGGGGAAACAAAAATAAAAAGGAAAGCTATATCAAAATTTACTATCCGGAGGACGTGGATTTCGACGACCTGAATGCAAATATGGATATGGGAAGCCTTGAAATAACTAAGGGTAGCTTTGATAAGGTTTATATCAATCTTGATATGGGAAGTCTTGAGGCGAGTGATTGCCATCTCGGTAAGGCTGAAATTGATCTTGATATGGGAAGTATGGAATTAAAAAATGTTTCACTTTCAAAGCTTGATGCAAATCTTGATATGGGAAGTGCAGAGCTTACCCTTTTAAAGGATGGAAAAAATGATTACGGATATAGCCTTGAGGTAGACTTGGGAAGCATAGAAGTAAACGGTAAGGAACAGGGCAGAAAGTATGAAGCAGACGGGGATAATCTCATAGAGATTGAGTGCGATATGGGAGATATCGAGATTAAAGAAAAATGATATGGGGACAGGGGGGGACAGGCATACTGACAAACTTTATAGGTACACTCAAATCTCGTTGACACTCACGATTTGCTTTGCACCTAAAAGTGTGTAAGTATACCTGTCCCCCCCCTGTCGCATCAAAAATAAAATGTGAGGAAGAATATATGAAATTTGGATTTAGTTATGTTGGTATGATTTGGATCATAATGCTCTTTGTACCAAATATAATATGGGCAAAAAATAAACCGAAGGACTATGACGAATATGCGAGTCATGAAAATAAGGTTTTGCTTTTCTTTGAGCGTGTAGGACAGTTTATCGTTACACCGGTGGCATTGATGTTTTCCGATTTTAATTTCAAGGGTTGGAATTTCTGGTGCGCAGTGCTTATAATATCGTTTTTATGTATGGTGCTTTATGAGATTTTCTGGGTGCGATATTTCAAAAGTGAGAAGACGATGAAGGATTACTACAGAGGGATTCTTGGTATCCCCGTTGCGGGTGCAACATTGCCGGTTATTGCATTCTTTCTTCTCGGAATCTATGGCAGCAATGCGATTATGCTGATTGGATCATTTATTCTCGGAATCGGTCACATTGGAATTCATCTTGCACACAGAAAGGAAAGCTGCGGTGCTAAGAATAAGAAAAAGAGAAAAAAAGTATTTAGAATACTTTTGGGGATACCAAAGGTTATAGTGTCGATAATACTGATATTAATTGTTGCATTTTTTACTGTGACAATTGTCGGCAGAAATATTAATCAGATTAAACGTGCGATTGAATATAAGGATGGTATAAATAAGTCGGAATATGTAATGTTAAACGGACAGGAACAGTACATCCTTATGATGGGGTATGATACGTCAAATCCTGTTATCATAAGTCTTCACGGAGGTCCCGGTGCACCTTCAACCTTTGCAGATTATTGCTGGCTTGACTATCTGACAGATGATTATACGGTTGTATGCTGGGACCAGAGGGGATGCGGCAGAACATATTATCATAATATAAAGGATGATCCGGATAACAGTACGGTTTCGTTTGAGCAGGCCGAAGAAGATCTGGATGCGCTGGTTGATTATGTTTGCGAGAGGTTTGGACAGGATAAGGTAATTATCATGGGGCATTCGTACGGAAGTCTTTTGGGAAGCGAATACGTGCTTGATCATCCCGAAAAGGTTTCACATTATATAGGTATCGGTCAGGAGGTAAAGGAAGAGGACTGGTATTCTTATACCTATGTCTATGAGGATGCTTTGAAGAAAGCACAGGAAGCCGGTGACAGTACAGATAAAATGGAGGCGGCATATAAGGCATTTTTAGAAAATCCGGATATTCATAATATGAATACGCTTCAAAAATATACCGATAAATACCATCCTCTTAAGGTAACGGAGGATGTATCAACTAAAGCAACATTTTTCTCGCCATACGTAGGAGTCGACGACGTAAGATGGTACCTTAATCTGGTAAAAGCGTCGATGGGGGATGGCACCGATGAAAAATTGATGGGACCTCTCGAGGATTATTTACTTGATTTTAATGCGTACAAACGAAGTACAGACTTTCAGGTTCCGGTGCTTTTCATATCCGGTT
>JAFUEG010000038.1 GCA_017464045.1 Lachnospiraceae bacterium | reverse complement strand
AGGAGCTTATAACAAAGCGTGCCATACATACAAGCGCGGATTTTGATTATGCGGATACATTATGTTATTCGAAAAATGCGGTTGATATTGCTCTTGATCTTATAAAATCCGGAGCGGATATAGTTACCGATACCAATATGGGACTTTCAGGTATTAATAAAAGAGTACTTGCATCCTTCGGTGGAGAGGCGCACTGTTTTATGGCTGATGAAGAGATAGCAAGGATAGCTAAGGAACGCGATGTTACAAGGGCAACAGTCAGTATGGAAAAGGCGCTTGAGATAGAAAAGCCGGTTATATTTGCAGTGGGAAATGCTCCGACAGCACTCATATCACTTTATGAGCAGATGAATAACGGTAATAGAAAGCCTGATTTTGTAATCGGTGTACCTGTTGGATTTGTTAATGTTGAAGCGGCTAAGGAACTTTTTATTAACTCGGATGTGCCGTATATTATAAATCGTGGAAGAAAGGGCGGCAGTAATATTGCTGCGGCTATATGCAATGCGCTCCTTTATATGGCGGCTGAAAGCAGGTAGATAATATGAGATACGGATTTACAACCGGAAGCTGTGCGGCGGCAGCGGCTAAGGCTGCAGCTTATATGCTTTTGTTTGGTATAAAAAAAGATAACATAACCATAGTAACGCCTACAGGGATAAGCTATACGGCAGATGTACTGGATATAAAGTGCTTAGGTAATGAGGTTTCCTGTGCTGTTATGAAGGATGGCGGTGATGATCCGGATGTAACAACCGGATGCCTTATATATGCGTCTGTTTCCATGACTCCTGATAGTAAAGATGTTTCAATTAATATAGACGGAGGTGCGGGCGTCGGAAGGGTTACAAAGCCCGGACTTGACCAGCCTGTCGGAAGTGCGGCGATTAATCATGTGCCAAGAGAGATGATAGAAAAAGAGGTTAAAGAGGTATGTGATGAGGCTGATTATAAGGGAAGAATAGACGTAATTATATCTGTAAAGGACGGAGAGGAAATAGCGAAAAAAACCTTCAATGAAAAGCTTGGAATAATAGGGGGCATATCTATAATAGGAACCAGCGGCATAGTCGAGCCGATGAGCTCTCAGGCACTGCTTGATACGATTAAGACATTTCTCAATCAAAGACATGAGGAAGGATACGATTATGTTGCTGTTTCACCCGGAAATTACGGGATAGAGTATATGAAAAAAACATATGGATATGACCTTGAAAAAAGTGTAAAATGCAGCAATTTCATAGGTGATACAATTGACATGGCAAAAGAACTTGGCTTTAAGGGGATGCTTTTGAACGGACATATAGGTAAGCTTATAAAGGTTTCCGGAGGCATAATGAATACTCATTCGAAAGAAGGAGACTGCCGTATGGAATTGATAGCTGCAGCGGGTATAAAAGCAGGGGTATCATCGGATGTACTCAACCGGATTCTTTCGTGTGTATCCACTGAGGAAGCATTGAGACTAATAAAAAATGAGAATAAGCTTGATGAGGTTATGAATTATATTTCGGAAAAGGTTATGTATTATTTGAAAAAAAGAGCAGGCAATGAACTTGAAATGGAATGTATCATTTATTCAAATGAACTTGGAGAGCTTGCCAAAAGTAAAGGGGCGGACAGATGGTTAACTTTGTTGGTGCAGGAACAGGAGCAGTAGATTTAATAACCGTAAGGGGAATGAACCTTCTTAAAGAAGCTGATGTTATAATTTATGCAGGTTCACTTGTGAACAGAGAACTTTTGACATATGCAAAGAAAGGCTGTGAGATATTTGACAGCTCAAAACTGACCCTTGAAGAGGTTATAGATATAATAATTAATGCTGAAAAAGATAATAAAATGACGGTCAGGCTCCATACAGGTGATCCAAGTATATATGGGGCGATACGTGAACAGATGGATGAGCTTGACAAATACGATATAAAATATAAAACCTGCCCGGGAGTAAGTGCCTGCTTTGGCGCGGCAGCTGCTTTAAATCTCGAATACACTTTACCGGATATATCTCAGTCACTTATTATCACACGTATGGAAGGAAAAACAAAGGTACCTCCAAAGGAAACTATCGAAAGCTTTGCGGCACATAATTGTTCTATGGCTATATATCTTAGTACAGGTATGCTGGACGAGCTTGTTAAAAGGCTTATAGACGGTGGTTATAATGAAGATACACCGTGTGCTCTTGTTTATAAGGCAACATGGACTGAGGAGGAAAGCTATGTATGTAAGTTGGGTAATCTGTATGAAACCGCTAAAAAGCATGATATTAATAAGACCGCTGTTGTATTGGTAGGTAAGGTTATAGATAAAAAGGGGTATACAAAATCCTGTTTATACGATAAGGATTTTTCTACGGAATTCAGAAAGGCAAAAAAATGATAATTTCGATTATAAGCTTTACAAGAGCAGGATTAGAATTGTCAAAAAAAATATATAATAAAATCACATCAGAGGAACCGGCATATCGGGTTGATCTTTATTTAAAGTGTGAAGCACTTAAGGATGAAGCTTGTAAAGCACAGGATAAAACCGGACGTGAGACATTTTATATAACATATGTTAATGAAGGAATTGATATATGGGCAGGCAAGCGTTTCACCGAAAAGTCGGCTCTTATATTTATAGGTTCAACGGGAATAGCCGTAAGGGCTGTTGCAGGAGCTGTAGATAATAAGCTTACAGACAGTCCGGTTGTAGTTATAGATGAAAATGGTGAATATGTAATATCGCTGCTTTCAGGACATATGGGCGGAGCAAATGAACTAAGCAGGAGACTTGCAGATCTGATAGGTGCAGTCCCGGTTATCACTACTGCAACAGATAAGAAAAAGGTATGGGCAGCCGATATATTTGCAAAAAAAAATAAGCTTAATATAATCAATAAGGACAGTATAAAAACGGTAAATTCAAAGAGCCTTGAAAAGAAAAAAATCACTCTGATACTTCCTGAGAATTCCGGAACGGACATGGTATATGAAAAAGAAGCTTTTGAGATTATATATATGGATTTGATTAAGGATAATGAAGTATTGAGCTTTGCCGATACATTAGCAAAAAATGCAGATGTTGTGGTTTTAAACAATTCATATAAAAATGAAAAAAGCATTTTTGAATCCATTGATAACAGGTCTGATAATAATCCTCTTATATTAGCTCCAAAGGAGTATGTAATCGGAATAGGCTGTAAAAAAGGCAAGACTTTTCTTGAGATAGAAAATGCTGTAAATGATGTTCTTGAAAAAAATGATTTGTCAATTAATCAGATAGCATATATTGCTTCAATTGATATAAAAAAAGACGAGCCGGGGATTATAGAATTTGCAGAAAAAAACAGGATAGAATTTGTAACATTTTCTCCGGATGAGCTTGAGAAAGCAGATGGGGAATACGATGAATCCAAATTTGTAAAAGAAAAAACAGGAGTCGGAAATGTGTGTGAACGGGCAGCGGTAAGGGCATGCACATATGGAGGAAGACTTATTTGGAAAAAAAGTATATATGATGGTATAACAATTGCCGTAGCTAAGAGAAAATGGAAACCGGAGATAAAACTATGAAACACATTATAAATATAATCGGTATGGGACCGGGTGATGAAAAGTTAATGACTTACGAAGCGAAGACTGCACTTGATGACTCCGAGCTTATAGTAGGATACGGAGTTTATCTTGAACTTTT
>JAFUEG010000037.1 GCA_017464045.1 Lachnospiraceae bacterium | reverse complement strand
TTTTAAAGAAACAAAATCTCATGCGGGCGAGGTTGAAGTGATATCCGTGTATGCACCGGACAGAGAAGACTGGTCAGAGGCTGATATACCGAGTGTTTATGTATTGATGGATGATACTATTTATTATGCAATAGAAGAGTATCGAGAAAAAGAAACATATTCTGACGCGATAAGTTTTGAAAAGGCTGATGGGCTTTTCTTATTTAAGGCAAACATAAAGTATTATGATATGATGATGTATTTTTATGCATTTGAAGTTGAAAAAGAGACTTACACAGATGAACATGGATTATGCGTATGCTATCCAACGGAATATGTGGGTACAGCTGAAGAGGAAAAGCTAAAGAGTCTTTTAGATGAGGTAGCAAAGAGTTTTAAACTTATATAAGGCATAGTAAGGAGTTTATTTCGAAATATGGATTTTAATGAGATTTTAGGCATTGATCAGCTTAATCTGTACTTTGATATAAGTGTTGATGGATTTGATGGAGAGTGTTTCTCATACAGCGTGTATTTTGAAGGTGTTACAGCAGAGGAAAGGCTTGCAGACATACAGGCGGCTATGGATTCAGCCATAGAAGCGTTTGGCGGTGAAGACCATTACATGGGTTATATTGATGTTACCGTTGAAGGAGATAAAGTATTTGTTTACCATGATTTAGGTGGAGTTGAACCTGAGGAGAACAATGCTGCCATTCATGCAGCTCTTAAGGCTCTTAATGATGTTAAAGGTATAAAGAATGTTGTAATTAATGAGGGCAGTGGATTTGATTTTTAACATAAATTTCCCGTCAGTTTTATTGTCTAATTTATCTGTTGGGAGTTGGTTTGAGGAATAGCTATGAAGAATAAAAAGAAAATAATTCTGATTGTTAGTCTGGCTTTAGTTCTTATAGCAGGACTTATCATAGTATATTTTGTTAATCGAAAGAAGCGTACGTTTGTTATAAATATCAGAGTACCTGCAGGAGCAGAGGAAGGCTTATACTATCCGGATGGTGGAATTTGCTGTCTTGGTTCAAAATTAAGGCTAAAACCGGATGAGAAGTATCCTGATATGCAATATATGATTTATGATGCTGATGCATTCTTTCTCAATGGTGGAATGGTAATGGGTGATAAATACACAATTGAACCGGTTGAGAAGAATGGTAAGTTCATATTTGATGTGACTAAGAATAAACTTTATAAAATCGGAGTATATACATCTAATGATTCCGATGAAGATATCGTGATATCATTTACAGTATATAATGTTGGTATGTGGATTGATTAATCAATTCCCGACAGTACTAAACTGTCGGGACTTATCCTGACGGAGCCATAACCTATACTTCATCCTCAATCGAAAATATCCTATCAATTGGTATATTAAGATATTGGTTCACATTACGAAATAATGATAATTTGACTTGCATCCCGTAGACATACGGTGATATAATTTGTCTATATTGGGAGACGAGGATATGTTAGCGATTCAAGAATCAATCAGACCATCAGCGGATTTAAGAAATCATTATAATGAAATATCTAAACAATGTAGAGAGGGTAAAGAGGCTGTAATAATAACTGTAAATGGAAGGGGCGATACAGTTTCTTTAGCATATGAAGAGTATAAGATAATGAAAGCGAGAATTGAATTACTGGAAATTCTTGCTGAATCAGATGAGGATGTGAAGTATGGAAGAACTGCTCCGATAAAAGATACATTTGATGATTTAAGAAAAATGCTAAGGGAGGATGTGTAATTTGAAGTATGATGTAATACATACTGATACAGCAGATTCTCTTATCAGAAAAATCATTCTTTATGTAGCAGAGAATTTCGGAAATAAGGTGGCTGTAGAGAGACTTGATGAATTGGAAAAGGCCATTATGGAGCAGGGAGAAAATCCATATATTGGAGAGGAACCTAGGTATAACGTACTAAGACGGCAGGGCTACAAGGTTCTGATTACAAAAATGAACCTGGTGTTCTATAAGATTGATGAAGATAAGAAAAAGGTAATTGTTTATGCGGTAACAGATCAAAGGCAAGATTATTTGAGCATCATTCGAGGGTTGTAATATGTGATTAAGGAGCAGCATGGCTGCTCTTTTTTGATAGACAAACAAGCTAACGAGTGTTATTATTTGATGTTAGAAAAAGTTAACCTCAATTGCATATGTCTAATGCAATGAGGGGCGATAAAGCGATTGTACGCCGCTAATGGCGATGGTACTGGCATTTCCGGGAATCGTCCTTTACGAATGTTCTTGTGATATTTGGAATTCTTAAAGGAATATCCATGATGATGCCGGAGAGCGGATTCAGACTTGGCTTTACTAACGGACTGATGAGCGAGAGCATGATTATTTGGTTCCTGTTAGTTTTCCTGGAGATAGGGGCAGAAAATGAAGAATTATCTAAATAAAAGCACATTTAAGGGAATAAAAAGCGAACTGACGGTGAAGTATGGTGTGGGTAAGTCAGATGAAATCTGGAAGTATGCCAATTCCGAATATCATAAACTTGAAACAGATGAGCCTGATGCTGATAAAACAAGCAGATCGTATGTGTTTCCGGCAGTTTCAATATATCGGGCAATCGAACATTATGCACCGGGAGAGGCTCTTGGGGTTATGCGTTCGTATGGAACAAAAATGGGGTTGAAATTAAAAAAGCTGTTTGGCAGGATCACGTCACTGCCGGGGATGCCGGCCCTTATGTGGAAAAATATGGATAAGATCGCCGCTAAGATGAGTTCAGGATATGATGTTAAAAACCTGCGTGTTGAAAAGGATAAATTTTATATGGACGT
>JAFUEG010000036.1 GCA_017464045.1 Lachnospiraceae bacterium | reverse complement strand
GACAGGTTCATGAATTTTTAGGTTTAAAGGTCGGAGTTATACTTAACGGAGATAAGAATGACGCAAGACGTGAGGCCTATAATTGTGATATAACTTATGTTACAAACAATGAGCTTGGTTTTGATTACTTAAGAGATAATATGGTTATCTACAACGAACAGAAAGTTCAAAGAGACCTGCATTATGCAATCGTCGATGAGGTTGACTCCGTACTTATAGATGAGGCAAGAACACCTCTTATCATATCTGGTCAGAGCGGTAAGTCCACAGATCTTTATAAGATGTGTGATTACCTTGCAAGAAGACTTAAAAGAGGAACCGCATCCATGGAGATAAGCAAGATGGATGCAATCATGGGAAATGAAATAGAAGAGGATGGAGATTACCTCGTTGATGAAAAGGATAAGCAGGTTGTGCTTACCGCACAGGGTGTCAAAGAGGTTGAGCAGTTCTTCCATATAGAAAACTATTCAGATGCTGAAAATATAGATATCCAGCACAATATGATTATGGCACTTCGTGCACATGCCCTTATGTTTAAGGATAAGGATTATGTTGTAAAGGATGATGAGGTACTTATAGTCGATGAGTTTACCGGACGTATTATGCCCGGCAGACGTTTTTCTGATGGACTTCATCAGGCTATAGAGGCAAAGGAAAATGTTAAGGTTAAGAGAGAAACCAGAACTCTTGCAACCATAACCTTCCAGAACTTCTTCAATAAATATAAGAAGAAAGCCGGTATGACAGGTACAGCTCTTACAGAGGAAAATGAGTTTAGAGAGATTTACGGTATGGACGTTGTTGAGGTTCCTACCAATCTTCCTATAAAGAGAATAGATCATCAGGATTCGGTATTTAAGACTAAGAGAGAAAAGCTTAATGCAAACGTTGATGCCGTTGCCGAGTCTCATGAAAAGGGACAGCCGGTTTTGGTTGGTACTATTACCATTGAGGCATCAGAGGAATTATCTAAAATGCTCTCGAAGAGAGGTATACAACACAAGGTCTTAAATGCAAAGTTTCATGAGCTTGAGGCTGAGATTGTTGCAGATGCCGGTCAGATGGGTGCAGTTACGATAGCGACCAACATGGCAGGCCGTGGTACCGATATTAAACTTGGAGAAGGCGTGGCAGAGCTAGGAGGACTTAAGATTATAGGTACGGAAAGACACGAGTCAAGACGTATAGATAATCAGTTAAGAGGTCGTTCAGGTCGTCAGGGTGATCCGGGTGAATCTAAATTTTATCTTTCACTTGATGATGACCTTATGAGGCTCTTTGGTTCTGAAAAAGTTAAGGCTGTATATGATGCACTTAAGATTCCTGAGGGTGAAGAGATACAGCATAAGACAATTACAAACTTTATAGAAAAGGCTCAAAAGAAAATTGAGTCCAATAACTTTGCCATAAGAAAGAATCTTCTTGAATATGACCAGGTTAATAATGAGCAAAGAGAGGTCATATATGCAGAAAGAAGAAGAGTTCTTGATGGAGAAAACATGCGTGACGTGGTTCTTAAGTTTATGCAGGATACGGTTGAGAAGTATATAGATAAAACCTGTGCCGCAGACCTTTCACCGGATGCATGGGAGATAGAGGAATTAAACAGACTCCTTATCCCGATCGTTCCTTACGAAAAAATAGTTCTTACCGATGAGGAAAAGAAATCCGGAGATGTTAAAAAGCTTAAGCAAAGACTTAAGGAGGAGGCTGTCAAACTATATGAAGCAAAGGAAGCTGAGTTTCCGGAGCCTGAGCATATAAGAGAGATAGAACGAGTTATTCTTCTTAAGGTTATAGATAAAAAATGGATGTCACATATCGATGATATGACCCAGTTAAGACAGGGTATATCACTTCAATCTTACGGCAGCAGGGATCCGTTAGTAGAATATAAATTTGCAGGCTATGATATGTTCAATGAAATGACTGCTGCTATCCAGGAAGACACTGTTAAGATGCTCATGCATGTCAAGATTGAGCAGAAGGTTGAACGTGAAGAGGTAGCCAAGGTTACAGGTACAAACAGAGATGATTCTGTAAAGAAAGGACCTGTCAGAAGAGCAACCGCCAAGATTGGAAGAAATGATCCGTGTCCTTGCGGAAGCGGAAAGAAATATAAGATGTGCTGCGGAAGAAACGCATAATAAATCAGATGCTTATTAATTTGGATATACAGATTATAAAAATTTGATTAATAGATATGTTATATAATTTATTAAGGTGGTGATAGGGTGGTCGAGCTTGATAACTTAAGACTTAAATTAAAAGAATATAGGAACCCACTGGAAGAATTGAGGGATTCACTTTGACATCGCCCACAAAGAGATTCGAATAAAAGAGTTAGAAGCAAAGATGGAAAGTCCTGACTTTTGGAATGATAATGATGAAAGTCAAAAAGTTATGAAGGAACTCAAGGGATTGAAAAAATCTCTTGAAGAATTTGAGGGTATTAAAAATCAGGCAGATGACATCGAAACGCTTATCGAGATGGCTGAAGAGGATAATGATGAAAGTCTGGTGGGAGAGATAACAGATACCTTTGAGGAATTTAAGAACAGCTTTGAGACACTTCGAATAGCTACTCTTTTATCAGATGAGTTTGACGAAAATAATGCGGTGATTAATATCAACGCCGGAGCCGGTGGTACTGAAAGCTGTGATTGGGTATCCATGCTTTACAGGATGTACAACAGATGGGCTGAAAAGATGGGCTTTGATGTAGAGGTTTTGGACTTCCTTGATGGAGATGAGGTTGGTTACAAATCAATCACATTTCAGATAAACGGATATGATGCTTATGGTTACGCAAAGTCCGAAAAGGGTGTTCACAGACTAATCAGGATGTCTCCGTTTAATGCAGCAGGAAAGAGACAGACAACCTTCGCAGCCGTAGATGTGATGCCGGAATTAAATGATGATATAGTTGTTGAGATAAATGATGATGATTTAAAGATTGATACATATCGTGCCAGCGGTGCAGGCGGTCAGCATATCAATAAGACCTCCTCTGCTGTAAGAATAACGCATCTTCCTACAGGAGTAGTTGTGCAGTGTCAGAATGAACGCTCGCAGCACAGCAACAAGGATAAAGCTATGAAGATGCTCAAGGCAAAGCTTTATATGATTAAAAAGCAGGAAAATCTTGATAAGATTTCCGATATAAGGGGAGAGCTTACCGAAAATGGTTGGGGAAGTCAGATAAGGACATATTTCCTACAGCCCTATAAGCTCGTCAAAGATCACAGAACAAACTGTGAAACTGCCAATGCAGATGCAGTTTTAAACGGTGATATAAACTTATTTATTAATGCTTATTTAAAATGGATAAAAACGTCTAAGGATGAGAATTAGTCAATACGGAAATCTTTAAGGAGGAATAAGGTATGGAAGAAAAGTACATTATTTTTTTACTGAACAATAAGAGGTATAGTGTAAATCTAGCTAAGATAAATGGTATTGAAAGTGACTACAGTGTTGTCGGAATACCAACAAGTGCAGAATTCATAAAGGGTATAATTCATCTTAGAAATGAAATCGTTCCTATCTTTAATTTAAAAGAAAGATTTGAACTAGATGAGTCCGAAAAGGGCAATAATGTTCAGCTTTTAATATGCGAAACACATGGGATAAAGCTTGGACTTGAGGTAGATGATGTACTTGGAATAGTTCCTGTTGAGCCTGAAGATATAAAGAAAGTTCCGGGTGTTGTTAAAAATGATAACACCGGATATCTTGAAAGTGTTATAAAGGTCGGATTACCGGGAGATAAGAAGGCTGATATTATCTTATGCATATCAGTTGATAAGCTTATAGACGATGAGGTTTTCGAAGAGCTTGCAGAGCTTCTTGAAGAAAATCCGGGAGAAGAGGAAAGCGGAGATATAGAGGAGATATAAAAGATGATAAATATAGCGGTACTTGGATACGGAACAGTAGGCTCCGGAGTAGTAGAGGTTATAGAAAAAAATCATGACAGTATAAATATAAGAGCAGGTCAGGAAATCAACATTAAGTATGTCCTTGATTTGAGAGATTTTCCGGGAGATCCTGTTGAGAAGATACTTGTCCATGATTACAATGTTATTTTAAATGATCCTGAAGTAAAGATTGTTGTTGAGGTAATGGGAGGAATCAATCCTGCATATCAGTTTACAAAGGACGCACTGCTTGCCGGAAAGAGTGTATGTACCTCCAATAAAGAGCTTGTTGCAAAGCATGGTGCAGAGCTTCTTGAGATAGCGAAAGAGCACGACACAAACTTCTTATTTGAAGCAAGTGTCGGTGGAGGAATACCTATTATACGACCAATCAACCAGTCTCTTACAGCAGACAAGATAACGGAGATAATTGGTATATTAAACGGTACTACTAATTATATACTTTCCAAGATGACCGATGAAGGAGAGGATTTTGATACTGTATTAAGACAGGCTCAGCAAAAGGGTTATGCAGAAAGAAATCCGGAAGCTGATGTAGAAGGTCATGATGCCTGCAGAAAGATAGCCATTCTTACTTCTCTTGCTTATGGCAGACAGGTGGATTATGAGGATATATACACAGAGGGAATCAGTAAGATTACCAATGCTGATATAGAGTATGCTAAGGAAACGGATACGGTTATCAAGCTTCTTGGTATGACAAAGGTTAAGGATGATGTAATCTATTCTATGGTTGCACCGTTTATGCTTGATAAAGAGCATCCGCTTATGAATGTAAACGGAGTATTTAACGGAATATTTATACATGGTAACGTACTTGGTGATACCATGTTTTACGGCCGCGGAGCAGGAAAGCTTCCTACTGCCAGTGCGGTAGTTGCCGATGTTGTTGATGCGGTTAAGCATCAGGGCACCAATATAATGACTATCTGGGAAAAGGATAAGATTACTCTTGGTGATATAAAAGATTTCGAATGCAGATTTTTTGTAAGAGTAAAGGATACAAATTCAAAGACACATATTGAAGATGTTTTTGGAGAAGTAACATATATTAATAGTGATAAGGTTCTCGGTGAGGTTGCATTTTTAACTTCATCCATGAAGCAGGGCGATTTCGATAAAAAGATTCGTTCGTTTGACCTTATCCAAAGAATAAGAACAACATTATAATAAAAGGCAATGTAGGAGGACGATATGCTGATAGTAAAAAAGTTCGGCGGTACTTCAGTCGCTGACAAGGAGAGAATTTTTAATGTTGCCAGAAGGTGTATAGAGGATTACCAGAAGGGAAATGACGTTGTAGTTGTACTGTCTGCAATGGGCAAATATACTGATGAGCTTATCACCATGGCAAAGGATATCAATGAGATTCCACCAAAAAGAGAAATGGATATGCTTTTCACAATAGGTGAGCAGATGTCCGTTGCACTTATGGCGATGGCAATGAATAAGCTTGGAGTTCCGGCTAT
>JAFUEG010000035.1 GCA_017464045.1 Lachnospiraceae bacterium | reverse complement strand
CCCCTCATTTATTACATTTTTATAAAATACCAATGTATCTGCCCATTCTTCAAAAGATTGTTTTGTTTTTATTGATAATGAAACAAGTATATCATTATCAAGTCCCACATCATTAGCAATCTCTCTGACTTTTTTCCTATATATTTTTACATCCTCATCTGTACCATTAATCAAAATCATAATATCAATATCTGACTCAGAATCAAAATCTCCTCTTGCATACGAGCCATATAAAATAATTTTATAAATTTTATCACCCAACAATTCAGTTACTCTTCCAACCACTTCTCTTGTAACCTTTTGTATTTCTTCATTGTGCATTTTGATGCCTCCTTTCAAATTAAATTATATATATTTTCTAAATACATTCCTCATATTCACAACCATATCTATAATCTTATTCATAAGTTCATCATAATTGGAATGGTCATCAAAATCAAGTCCATTTATATAATATTTTATCCTTGAAGCTTTCTTATTATCAAGTCTATCCCATACAAACTTTATACCGAGTTCATTTTCAATTTTATCTTTATTATCATTCAACTTATCAAACAATTCCTTGTTATTTGAAATATAAAGCTCAACGACAATTATATTATTTTTATTTATAAGGTCTATGGCAATATGTGCCTCACTTGAACCTAAAGCAACATCATACCAGTGGTCTGTTGTTGCCTTTCTTATATTAAATGGTTTTCCTCTTCTTACAACAACTTGATTAAATTGTTCCCAAAATATCAATCGTTCAGACTGACTTTTATTTAACTCATCATCTGATATTTTTGATTTACTTCTTTTAACAAAATCATTTGGTTTTTCAATTACTTCAAACTTAGGTGCCGGCTCCGAGTCACCAATTTTATATGCGTGAATTTCTATAAGAAAGAAATTAATGTCATTGTTTGTATTATTATTTAACCATTCAACGGCAGCCCTATGTTCTTCTTTAGCTTCTTTTACAATCCATACCATTACCTTAGCATCCAAGCCTGAAGCATATGTAATTATCTTCCCTAAATGATCATGATTTGTACCTTCAAGCTGATTTTCAATTATTACATTTATTCCTGATGTTTCATCTTTAGCTACAATATCACAACGATATGGTCCAACATACACTTCCTTGTTTATTTCAACCAATGTCAATCCCAATATATCATTTAAGTATTCAATATTACTTTCCTTTGAGAGCCAATTAGAAAAATCATACTGTTCATGCTTCCATAATTCACGTACATCTACTTCAATTAATCTACCAATACTCATTACTTCATCCCCTTGTTCTTACTTTCTTACCAACACATCTTCAGCAGTAATGTTTTCACCCGGAAACCGTATCCATATGTAATCATTAAACGATACTCCGTGTGTCTTTTTTACGATTTCAATTGGATTATACTCATCAAGTCCCCATGCTTTAAGCTTACTTTGTATATCTGCTCTTCCTTCCTCCGGACATCTTAATCTCAAAACCTCGTTCAATTGATTTCTTGAAATATTATCACTTGAGAAAATCTGCCTGATAGGGTGTATAATATATCTTGAAACATGAACCTTAGATTTATTAACAGATACTCTTGCAGAGATTTCATTTTTCCAAAAAACCTCAAATGTGTATTTATCTGAAAATGTATTACTTAATAAATGTTTATACAACTCATCTTTTTCTCTGCTTAAGGTTTCAATCAAAAACATTAATTCATTTGCCCTATCGCTTAAATCTCTTCTTGTCTGTATCTCAATTTCTGTTTCATAAACCGCTCCCGGCTCAACTTTTCCCAAAGCTTTACTATGAATCTCATTTTCCTGACGCCACTGCTCATAATAATACTTTTTACCATTTATTTTTTTTATTACAATGCTGCTTGATTTATCTCCGATAACATTAAGTCTATCTTCAATCTGCTTTAATTCTTTTGTACATTCTTTGAGTTTATTATCAAGATAATCATAAATTTCTCTTGTTTTATCCATAATATCACCTACTTTAAAATATAATCCATCTAAATAATATCATACAATTTATAAACATTCAATAGTTTGTATGTTAAAAAACTGTCGATTTATTCATTTATTATACATAACAATAAAAGGAAACTATAACGATAGTTTCCCTTAAATATTATCCGTTATTTAATAACTTCTATATAACTTCTCCAATGTTTCACAAAGGTAAAAACGCCAAAAGCAACGAATATCCCAGACATAAAATCAGGTTTACAATTACAAAAGACTTTGTGTATTTTTCTTGGTATTTTGCTTCATCATCAATCTTTTCCTTTTGCCTTTTAGTCATTCTCCATGTCGCAGGAAATAATGCTGCCACAAGGAAAATAACAAACAACATAATACCAATAAAAATTAAAACACCTAACAGCCCTCCATCAACATCACCGGAGATTGCTTTATAAATACCTGCTGCAACGATTAATAAAAGAGAGATTATTTCAACAATTTTTTCCCATGTTTTTAATTTACCTGTCAATTTCGTTATCTCCTAGCATTCTCAATTTTTTGATTTTTTTATTACTATACAGCAAAACACATACAAAATCCATATCAAAACATCTGATATGATACTCCTTTTACAAATCATTTTTCCTACTGAAATTATATACTGTACCTTCCTTAATTAAATTTAAATCGGATTCAGTGATTGTAAGGCGTATTCCGGTATCTGTTTTTTCTACGATACCATAAAAACTTGAATTATTATCCCAGAATCCCTGATTTATACTTAGTCCTTCTCCGTCAATATTGGCATTAGCCGTAGCTGATGCAGCATTATATATAACAATTTCCAAATAATAACCACCTGTCTGAGGATTATCCTCAGATATTGTTATGGTACTTACCCCATCGTCATCAGAAACCCAATCACCTAAAAAAATTTCATCAGTTGCGCCATAATACTCAGCTGTACGAGGTACATCAGGCGCACCGGAAGGTCCTATCTCTTCCTCTGTATTATTATTCTCTGTTTCAACTTTTTCCTCTGTTTTAATTTCTTCCTCAGTTTTCTCCTCTGTTTCTGTTATAGCCTCCGTCTCTGTTTTATCTTCCTCTACTCCTGTTGATGTGACTTCTGTTTCTTTCTCCGTGGTCTTTCCTCTTTCAGAACCATTATCAGAATTACCACATCCTGACATCAAAGCAATACATAAAATTACAATAGCTACAAACTTAAATCTTCTCATTAAATGCTCCTCCATCTTTTAATTAACTCAAATAACTTCCTACAATTAAATAAAATATTTTCCCTGAATTCATTATATCACACTTTCTATACATTAGATAACTAAAATAGTATTTTGGTCGATTTTTTATTTCAACTTAAAATTATTAAAACATTAAATTTCAGCCACATATCATGCGAAGCATGATGTCGGTTGGATAGGGGTGTATGTAAGCCCTTGTAGGCTTCAGATGCTTAGCGTAGCCTTTGAAACAAGTGAGCACTTAGCAAATATATACCTTTCTTCTTGCGAAGCAAGAAGAAAACACACGACATCATATACCTGCATTTATGCAAAGGTATATGATGTCTTGTGTTTTATTAGTTGGTTTGCATTAGAATAAAGCATATATATGCGCTTAGTACTCCTACTTGTTTCAATGAGTGCGAACGCGCTACGCGAGTATCTGTAAGCATAAAAGCGCTTACATACACCATTCTATCCAACCGACCGGATGATCAATGTGCAAATTGTGCATTGTAGAGGTTACTGTAGAAGCCGTTTAAGGCAAGCAGTTCCTCATGTGAGCCTTTCTCGATAATATTACCATCCTTCATTACAAGGATGATGTCAGCCTCCTTGATAGTGGAAAGTCTGTGTGCAACCACAAAGCTGGTTCTGCCCTCCATCATCTTGTTAAAGGCCTTTTGTATACGTATTTCTGTTCTTGTATCGATAGATGAGGTGGCCTCATCCAAAATAAGCATAGGCGGCATAAGCAGCATAACCCTCGTTATGCAAAGGAGCAGCTTTTGACCTTGGGACAGATTGCCTCCATCCTCGGTGATGACAGTATCGTAGCCATTTGGAAGTCGCTTAATAAAGCTGTGAGAATGAGCCTTCTTCGCAGCCTCGATAACCTCTTCATCTGTCGCATCAGGCTTGCCATAAGTGATATTGTCCCTGATGGTGCCGGTCTTAAGCCATGTCTCCTGAAGCACCATACCGTAATTGTCACGCAGGCTCTCTCTGGTCATCTTTCTTATATCAGTTCCATCCACACTTATACTACCTGCATTTACATCATAAAATCTCATCAAAAGATTGATAAGCGTACTCTTGCCACAGCCGGTAGGTCCTACTATCGCAACCCTCATGCCCGGCTTAACCAATAAATTAAGATGCTCGATAAGCTTCTTATCCTCTGTATATGAAAATGAAACGTCCTCAATAACTATCTCGCCTTTTGCCTTATCAAGCACCCTTGCACCGACAGGTTCACTAACCTCACCCGGCTCGTCTATAAGTTCAAATACCCTTCCTGCACAGGCGATGGCATTTTGAAGCTCGGTTATAACATTTGATATCTCATTAAAAGGCTTGGTATACTGATTGGCATAGCTTAAAAAGCTGGTAAGTCTTCCGACAGAAAGCTTGCCCCTAAGCACAGCAAATGCACCGATTATACCAACAGCTGCGTAAACCAATCCATTTACAAATCTTGTGGAAGGATTGACAAGCGAGGAATAAAAGGTTGCATTCATACTATCCTTTTCAAGCTTATCATTTATAACTGCAAATCTTTCCAGAGCATCCTCCTCATAACCAAATGCCTGGACTATCTTTTGTTCTCCAATCATTTCATCCACAAGCTCGGTAAGCTCGCCTCTTGACTCCGACTGACCTCTGAAAAGCTTGTAGGTTCTCTTTGCTATAAAGGCAGCTACAAAAAGAGAAAACGGCGTAAGCACTACTACCACAAGTGCTATAGACACATTTAGATAAAGCATAAAACAAAGTGTTCCGACTATCGTCACAACGCCGGTAAAAAGCTGTGAAAAGCCCATCAAAAGTCCGTCTGCGAACTGGTCTATATCCGTAACTATCCTGCTTACGATATCTCCATGCGCATTGGAATCTATATAGGAAAGCGGCATGTCTGAAAGGTGATTAAAGGCCTCAATCCTTATATCCTTAACAACCATATATGTTATACGATTATTGATTATGCTCATGATCCACTGAGCAATTGCCGTTATGCCGACTACAATCAAAAACTTAACTATGATTTCCCTTATCCCGTCAAAATCAACCTCTCCGGGTTTAACTATAAGATTTATGGCATCACCTGTAAGTATCGGAGCATAAAGCGTTGCAATAACGGATACAAATGCGCAGGCAAATGAAAGCACTACCCAAAAGGTGTACTTTTTTATATGCTGCATTATTCTTTTTAAAATCCATGAATTATTCTTATTCATATCAACTATCCTTTAAAGCATTTCACAATTCTTATCAGATAAAGCATTTATAATATAAATCAAATCATTTATATAATAAAGCATCTATGCCTTTTCCTTATTTTGCGAATAATAAATCTCCTTATATACCTCACACGATGAAAGAAGCTCATCATGTGTTCCAAGCCCCACAACCTTACCGTCATCAAGAACTACTATCTTATCCGCATACATAATCGAAGTGGCTCTCTGCGAAACCATAAATACCGTTGTATCCTTTATCTTTTCTTTTATCGCCATACGAAGTGCCGAATCCGTCGCATAGTCAAGTGCGGATGAGCTGTCATCCAGTATAAGTATTTCAGGACGTTTAACCAGTGCTCTCGCAATTGTAAGTCTCTGCTTCTGACCTCCGGAAAGATTCTTTGCACCGCGATTAAGCTTAAAGGATGTGCCACCCTCTTTTTCATCCACAAAGGACTTTGCCTGGGCAATATCCAAAGCAAGCTCTATATCCTCTTTGGTGGCATCTGCCTTGCCCCATCTGATATTGTCCTCGATAGTTCCGCTGAACAATACCGCCTTTTGCGGAACCACACCTATCTTTTGAACCAGCTTATCCTTTGGATAATCCTTAACATCTATACCGTCTATAAGCACCTTACCCTCAGTGCAGTCATAAAATCTTGGGATAAGATTTACAAGAGTGGATTTACCGGAACCGGTACCACCGATTATACCAACGGTTTCACCCTTATTAACAATCAGATTCAATCCTTCAATCGACGCTTCCTTTGCATGCTTATAGGTAAGACCTGTATTTATAAATTCAACCTTCGGAGCTATGTCCACATTATTGCCATTTGCATCTGTAACCTGCCTGTTCCATAAGTCGTTGCCAATATCTTCTGAACTTGCATACGCCTGACTGCTCTTCATATCAAACACATCACTGATACGTTTGGCGCAGGCAACCGCCTTTGTCTCGGTTATGATAAGATTGGCCAGTTTAACCAGCTCCACAAGAATTTGCGACATATAATTGACGAGCGCATAAACCGAGCCCTGAAGTATAAATCCATCTTCAACACGCTCGCCGCCCTTCCAGATAAGTGCAGCTATGGAAAGGTTTATAACCACATAGGTAAGAGGATTCAAAAATGAGTTAATCCTTCCGACAAATATCTGTCCCTTTGTCAACGCATTTGTAACCTCATTAAATTCATTTTTTTCGTGAGCTTCCTGATTAAAGGCGCGAATCACCCTGACACCCGACAGATTTTCGCGTGTCTTTAAGGTAACCTTATCAAGCTTTTGCTGAACCTTTTTATAAAGAGGAATCGAGATAAACATTATGCCGAAAACTATTACAAATAAGACCGGCAATGTTATAAGAAATACCAATGCGGCCTTAACATCCACCGTAAATGCCATTATCGTTGCGCCAAATACTATAAACGGTGAGCGCATAAAAAGCCTTAGGAACATATTTACTCCGGTCTGAACCTGATTGATATCACTGGTCATACGGGTAACCAGAGTTGATGCCCCTATCTCATCAATCTCGGTATAAGAAAGAGTTTCGATATGCTTAAATAAATCATATCTAAGCTCCTTTCCTATACTCATGGCAACCTTGGCAGAAAAATACTGGGCTGTTATGGAACATACAAGACCTATTATTCCAAGCGCAATAAGGACAAGCCCCATCCTGTATATATAGGGCTTGTCATTATTATTGATACCATTATCAATTATTGCAGCCATAACCAGCGGCACAAGAAGCTCAAAGCTTGCCTCAAGCATCTTAAAAAGCGGCGCCAAAACAGATTTCAATCTATAGTTTTTAAAATATCTAAGTAGTCGTTTCATTTAATAGCTTTATAATTCCTTCTTTATATTATTTCAACAATCATATTATACATTATTTTACAAACTTTTCAAATAAAAAAGACTTTACATATCAGTCAAACTGCTGACATATAAAGTCTTTTTACTTAGCTCAACTTACAGCCACACATAAAACAAAACTTCGAACTGCCTTCAACCGTAGCTCCACAACTAGGGCAATAAGACACCTTGACATTTTTATATCCAAGCGCTTTAATCTGACCACAGTTTTTACAGCTTTTAGCATCCTCCGAATTTATTATATGGCATGCAAGGCACTCCCATGTATTTTTTTCTCTTCCAAGAGTTGAAGCCTCCAAAACACTTCCCGCTTTCACCTCTTTGCCAAATTCAACACCATCTGTATCTCCCTGTGTATCTGAGTCAGCTTTTTCTTTGGTCCTGGAAATCCTTTCTTGCATTTCAGAAATTGCCTTATCCTTATCTTCCTTTTCTTTTCTTTCAGACTCATCTCTGGTCATACCACAGGCACATGAGCCAACATATGAATAATTTGCCTTCTTACAGTTATAACAAATCCAACCGCCTTTTTTTAATATAAACTCTCTCTCACTTTGTTCCTTGGTCAATTCAAGATTAGACTTTGGCTGTGGCGGTATCATACCCATAGGATACATTCCCGGAGCGACACCCATAGGATTTCCATATGGTGTTTGACCATATCCGGCTTGACCATATGGTGGTACTCCATAACCACTGGCTCCATATGGCGGTATTCCATAACCACCTGTTCCATATCCCATGCCTCCGTAAGCACCGGCACCGGCATAATACTTTTCTTTTAAATATAAGTAAAGTCCACAGCTAATATGAATACCAACATTAATTGCTATTCTTAAGCCATTATGTGAATCAATTTTCAGCAAATCTGATAATTTTATATCAACACCAAAATCACTTAACATGCTTGAAAATATCAGTATACAAATCAGATATGATAAATATAATCCCAACGGCAAAAAGCTTTTTGTTCCAACAAATTCACCTCTGTCAGCTTTCTTATAATTAACTCCCTCCGCATACACAGATGATACAAACAATATAAACGCAATTCCTAAAACAAATATATACTTTACAAAATAAGAATCAATTAATGAATATTCACCATCATTGACAACATTTAAGTATATAATTAAACCAACTACAACTAATACAAATCCCGTTGCATAACAATACATAGCTATACCAAATTTCTCCAAATCTTCTTTAAAAAGATAGACTGCGGCAATAATAGCTATAAGCACTGCTGCAATAAAAATAATATTTAAGATCCAGCAATATGACATACTTTTGTTATAATAGTCATTATAATTGTTATTATAATAACCATACTTAAATTGTCTATTTATTTTTTCCTGCTTAAGTTTGTCAATAAAATCAAATATTTTAAATACATAAGTAAGGTATATAATCCCCATAACCATCCAAAGTATCGCTGCTATAAATCTGACTATGTCCTTTCCCGCATATGTTTGCTGCATATTTTTCCCTTCCTCTCTTCCGTTTAATATTTGTAATATTTCTAAGATTGTACATCTATTGTCCTATTTTTTTTGCGACATCATCAAATACCTTTAATATATGAGGCTGTATGGAGATATAATTAATATTATACCAATCATCAGGCATTTGGTTATTTTGTATAAGTGAATTAACAAAACTTTCATTATTCGGAATATTTCCATAATCCAACCAGTCATACATATTATCGTAATTGCAACAGATTTCATATAAAACAAGTCTTGCCAAATCTTTATCAGGACAGGCTTTTGTAACTCCTATCGTTATACCTCCCCAATAATAAGCATCAGGTACTGTACAAACTTCTGTAGATAAAGCGCTATCATCTGAGCTTGCGTATGTATATACAAACCATGAACAGCCAAACATTCCAAATACATCCTCTCTAAAGCTTTCCTGCCACTCAGATGACCAAGTCGACAATTCTTTGGAATAACCATTGTTAATCATAGTACTAATAACTGTCTGATTATAATTATCACCCATACATCTTGCCACACATTCTGTCTCAGGAACAAGATAATAGCCATAAGACTTAAGCATGGCTGCTGCTTCAAGTACGCCATCCCAGCTTGAAAAATACTGACCTATAACATCCGGATCAGATGTTCCAAAAACAGTATTTGCAATATCTGTCCTATAAAAGAACCCACCCGGACACACATTTGGAGCAAGCCCCATAAGTTTTCCGTTATATGTTGCTATCTCTTTGGTATACGGATACATATCAGTCAACATATAATCATCAAAGCCTAATTCATCCATAGTACAGTATTTTTCTGTGTCAAATAAATTGTATACATACTGATTATCATACACAACCATAGCCGGAACTTCACTGCTATAATATGCACTATCAACTTTGTCAGCCAAATCCTCATAATAAACGCCTTCATCCCATAAATTTTTATATATAACTCTATCTCTATACTCTGGGTATTTATCATAAAAAATTTGTATACACTGCTCAAACTCGCTGCCCGCACCATATACATACAAAATACTGTCGTTATAAGATTCAGTAGTTGATTCGGTAGTCGTTTCAGTAAATGCTTCAGTAGTTGTTTGTGCTGCCGTTGTATTGTATTCATCTATGTCATATCCATACCAATCATCGTATGTTAAATAAGTAAATGCAAGGCCAAAATAGCCTTCATCTCCATAAATTCTCATCTCAGCAGCTTTAATATATTCTTTATTTTTCTTGAGTTTATCAAAATCTCCCCATGTATAACTTTCGTAATCGTCTTCTCTGTCTTTATTATACGAATACGCTCCATCTACTCCAAAATCGCTTTGAATCATTTTATCTATATCATCAGTTTTTTCTCTTAACTTTTTATAATCTCCATAATTGTAGTCAATATTTATATCAAAATCAAGGTCATAAGAACGTTCATAAGACCATTCTGCGTCAGAAAAGACCTTATTTTTATCGTAGGAAATACAAAGACAGCCCTTAACACCCATAAATTCATATATATAATAGTCCTCAATGTAATCAACGTAATAGTCTTCTTCAGAATAAATTGGTTTTCCATATTTTTTCCTGACATCATCAATAATCATACCATACGATATATTGCTAAATGGGAGATGTGCTGTTTTCTTACTTTTATTAAACGGCTTTACAACTATTAAAACAACCACTGCAACTATTAATAATGCCGCAAATATACTTCCACCAATTATCCATCCTTTCTTCCTTCCGGAAGACGGTTTATTATTGTTATTACCTGCTTTATTCAATGAATTCTGTTGCAACCCGTTATAATCAGGCTGCATACTGTATCCGTTTGAATAAACACCGTAATTATCATATACCTGTGGTGACTGGTTAATATACTGCTGCTGATCATACTCAAAATATGATTGCTGATCCTGATTACCATACTGGTTCTGATTACCATACTGGTTTTGTTGGTTAAAAGCATCTAACCCTGATTGTGGTATAATCTGCTGTGCACCACACACGCGGCAAAATTTACTGCCATCCGGTATTTCATTTCCACACTTACTACAAAACATATTCTCCCTCCATAAGTTATTTTGTTATTTTTTATCTTCGGTTACCGGTATATTTTACATACGCATCAGTATATCCTGCTTTTTTTACAGATTCCAATAAATAATTTGCCTCATCTTCTGTAAGGCACACACCTGCTGTAACTACATAGTACAACTCTGTATTCAGATTTTCCCAATCTGTTGTTACATAAACTTTAGCATCAAAACCTACACCACTTAGATCAGATGCAAAACTATTTGCATCTGCTTCATTTTTTGATCCGTAACACCACACACCATAAAATGCAGAATCATCTTCAGATGCTTTTTTTCTGTTCGATATATATTCTGAATCCGCATATACAGAGTTATCATTAACATTATAAATAATATCACACGGAATAAAAGATTCACTTGTAATATCATTATACAGATTTATATTAAGTATATCAATAACATGATCCTTTACCGAACCTATAGGACAGCCTTCTAAGTATACATATACTTCTCCTTCATTATACCAAAATGATGATGCCCCTCCCGGAGTAGTTGATGACCCTGGCTTTATTTCCGTATCTCCTACAGTTACTTTATATTCTGTTTCACTAATCTTTACAGGATCCTTAAAATATCCTGTGTATTCGGTTACAGTAACAGTTTCACCATAGCTTTCACATCTTCCTTCAATACTCCCATCTTTATTAACAGAAACTTCATCAGACCATTCAAGTGCATATGTACTTGCAATCACACTGAATTTTTTTTCTGATAATATACTAAAAATAATGTTATTGTCAGACTCAGCTGTATCTTCTGTGGTTTCTTTTTCAGTAGTAATTTTTTCTTCAAAAGCAGTTTCTTCGGTTGCAGTATTTTTTTCTTCTAAATCATAACCATTTTTTTGTTCATTATCTTCCTTTGTTATATAACCAACAGCACTATCAATTTTTTCATCGTCCATATCGGATATCTTTTTTCTTTTATTATCAAATGGATTAATTACAATTAAAACTACAATCAAAACCACAAGAAATACCGCTGCTATACTTCCGCCGATTAACCACCCCTTCATATTTCCTGAATACGATTTATTACCGTACCTTACATCTTTTTTTAACGAATTCTGTTTTATATGTTTATAATTAGGTTTTATATTATTTACGTATGGCTGCTGCACATCATACCTTGCGCCACATACATGACAGAAATTGCTACCATCAGGTAATTGAGTTCCACATTGAGTACAAAACATTTTTTATTCCTCCATTTCGTGATTTATTGATTATAATATAAAATCTATTTATAATCAAATATCTTGATCCGGTTCGGGTACATCAACATTTACCTCATCCTGCTTATTGTAATCCTCTTTTTATGACAAAATTCACACCCAATGTCACATTATTTTTTGTGACAAGGCTCACTCCTGTGTCACATTTAGTCTTCAGTCTTTAGCTTATATCCGCATACATTACAGAATTTATCTGTAGTTTCAATCTCATATCCACAACCCGGACAGTTATTTGGCGATATAGTCTTAAAGCCCATTGCCTTAATCTGACCACAGCTTTTGCATATCTTAGCAGAATCTTTATTTAAATGATGACAGGTCAAGCATTCCCAAACTTTTTCATTTAGTGCCATGGATTTTTCTTCCTTGTCCTTTGCCATTTTTTCTTCTAATTCTGCCACTGCTATTTTTTTATCAGCATATTTCTTTTCAGACTCATTTCTGCTCATACCACAAGAACATGAGCCAACATAAGAATAATTAGCCTTTTGGCAATTATAACAAATCCATCCGCCTTTTTTTACAATAAAATCTCTTTCACTTTGTTCTTTTGCTAACTCGAGCTTTGACTTAGGCTGTGGAATCATACCCATTGGAATCATACCCATTGGAATCATACCCATTGTACT